>PCBO01000141.1 GCA_002730975.1 Opitutia bacterium | reverse complement strand
CCATATGTTCTGTGACTGAATCTTTTACAGCTTCGGTAAAAGAAAGCCATCCTGTTTTAGAATTAAACCTATATTTCGTACTAAATAGAGGAGCACCGCTAAGCTTATCTATAAATGTTCCATTTGGAGTATTTTTAAATAGTTCGTACGCTTTACAATAAGTTGGGTCAGTTCCTTGATTAAAAGCAACTTCATAAGCTTCGGTTTTACCCAATTTAAATTTACCAAGAGATTCATAAAACTCGTCTTTTGGTAGATAACCTTGATGAGCCGAAACTTCCTTCCCTTCTTCCAAAAGGCGAAAAATATCCTTCACGTGAACGATTCCTAGGCAGCGATCTAAATCGCCATCGCAAAGTGGAAGACGCGTATGCCCGCATGAACGAGCGAGAGCGAGATTTTCCTCTATCGAGTCATTCGCATCCAGAAAGCGAATCTGATTCCGGGGCATGAGGGCGTCCTGAACATCTAAATTCCTTAAGTCGAGGGTGTTCCCAAGGATTTCGCGAATCTCTGGATGCAACTCCGATCCTTCTTCTTGAAGAGTCTTTATGTGCTCCGCCACTTCCTCTTCCGACTCACCGGTTTCTTTCTCTTTGCCGATTATTGAGCAAAGTAAATTTTCCTTTATTGCGAGCATGTAGCGTAAGGGTTTGCAGAGCAGCCTTATTGCGTGCATGGCGGGAGCGGCAGCTCGCATGTGCCAAGCGGCAAACGGACGGGCTGCTACCATCGGCCCTAGAATTCCGATGATCGTTCTTTCCCCTAACAGAACAAGAAGAAATGCCGCGGCAGCCAACCAGTATGCCGCCGAGGCTGTAGTAGACCCAGACAGTCCTCGGAATAATCCACAAAAAGCGAGAAACCCGAAAGTAATCTGAAGGGCCGAAAGGGTTGCCGCTTCTACGCTCCATGGGCGAAATTCGTTATCAGAACCCAGAAGCCGACCAACCAATTTACCTTTTCGCAAAACTTCTTCCGAGGATGTGGAGGCTCCCGCCCGAATCCTATCTACGAATGCACGGTAAACCGCTACTTGATGACCCCACAGGGAGCTAAGAACCCACCCCGCCAGTAACCATGGAATACTTTCCTGAAGAAGAAGACCTTCGCTCATCCGTTTTTCATAGAGACATTGGCAAGTGATATGTTCAAGGAGTCGAGCGCTTTTATATTTTGTTCTCTAGTACCAACTGTTAAACGAATGTATTCGGATAGGCCTCCCCCGAAGGCACGTACGATGACCCCATGTTTCTGCAACTCGGCAAATATTGCTTCTCCATTTCCCACTTTTACGAGAATGAAATTTGCCTGGCTCGGGACATATTCCAACCCCAAATCCGAGAAACCTCTTTCTAGTTGCGAAAGGCCCGCCTTGTTTACTTGGCGACATTTAGTCGTCCACTTCTCGTCTCCCAAGGCGGCCTGGCCGGCAGCTTGAGCGATGGAGTTGGCATTGAATGGCTGCCGAGACTTATTAAGAACAGCTGCCATGGCTTCGCTTGAGTAGCCGTATCCGAGGCGAAGCCCTGCCAATCCATGGATTTTAGAAAAAGTCCTGAGGCAAATGATGTTTCGACCCTCCTCGATGAGGGGTAGCAAATTAGGAGCAAGTTCAAGGTATTCCGAATAGGCCTCGTCTAAGCAAAAGACGATGTGCTTGGGCAACCCCTCTGCAAACCGTATGATTTCATCGGCCGCGTTGGCCGTACCCGTAGGGTTGTTCGGGCTGGCTAGAAAGACAAGGCGGGTTTTGTCGGAAATTGCCTCTTTCATTGCTTCTAGGTCGTGACGAAATTCAGGCATCGGAACTTCCACCGCTTTGGCGCCAAACAAATGGGCCACCAGTTTGTAGACGACAAATGAAAACTGCCCTGTCACGATCTCGTCACCTGGTTGCAAAAACACATGGCCCAGAAGCTCGATGATTTCATTAGAACCATTTCCCAGAACAATCTGTTCGGCGCGGATGTTTCGAGCCTTGGCAATTTTTTCTCTTAGCTCGAGGCCGCCCCCTTCGGGATAGAGTCTTATGTCCCTCAACGCCCGTTCGGCAGCAGCAAGCGCTTTGGGTGAGGGTCCCAAAGGATTTTCGTTGGAAGCCAACTTGCAAACTTCTCTAGGGTTCAGCCCGTACTCCGTTGCCACTTGTTCAATGGGCTTGCCCGGTAGATAGACTGGTTGCTCCAGAATATGATTATTCGCGAGGTCGGAGATATTCATCCGTGTACATATAGGCTCTTATTCTAGATTTAGCCGCGATTGGAAGCAAGGAAAAGCCCGCCGTTCATGTATCGGCTTGAGGAAGGCTTGGAGCATGATAGGTTTGCGAATGTGAAAATTGCTATTTTAGGAGCTTCCGGACTACTTGGGTCCGCTGTTTGTCGGGCTGCTCTGCGTCGCAAATATAAGGTGCATCCATTTTCTTTTTCAGGTGTCGAGAATTTACCGGGCGTGGGCCCGGTCCAATCCCTAGACCTTCTCCAAGGTCAGGAACTCACTCGTACCTTGTTTGATCTCTGGCCGGAGGTCATTATTAACTGCGCAGCCGTTTCTTCTCCCGATACTGTTGATGAAGATCCCGTTCATGCTCGAAGGGTGAATGTAGATACCGCCGAAAAACTTGCGCAAATAGCATCGCACCTAGGCGTTCGCTACCTTCATGTTTCTTCCGATCTGGTGTTTGATGGAACCGCTTCGCCGTACAGGTCCACGGATATTCCTGCACCGATCAACGAGTATGGGCGTCAGAAACTGGATGCAGAAACTCGGGTTCTCCGAGCTTGTGAAGAGAATGTCGTTGTTCTGCGTATTACCTTATTGAATGGAAACAGCATGACGGGTCAGCGCAGTCAGCACGAAAAACTTCTGCATGCGATGGCTTCCGGTCAAACCCCAACATTGTTTGAGGATGAATATCGTCAGCCAAGTTCAGCTGATAATGTGGCTGATGTTCTTGTAGAATTGTGTGAACGTCCGCAACTGAACGGTTTGTTTCATTGGGCAGGAAGCGAACGGCTAAGTCGTTACGAATTGGGTCTTCGCATTTTCGAACGTTTCAGCCTGTCTTCCGAATTCTTAGCAAAGGGTAAGCGGGCCGACCTTGCCGACAAGCTGGGCGAACGTCCCGGCAATCTCACTTTTTTGCTCGAACCGCTTGTGGGAAAACTCAAAACACAGCCATCAGACATTTCGTCTCAGCTTGAGGAGCTTCGGGTTCCCGATGACTTGTACGATTGGTACCGAGGTCATGCGGAAGATCCTTCGCGATATATCCGTCGATTCAAGATTTCTTAAGCGTCTTATGCGGGATCCTTTTCTTATACTTCCTTTTCTTTGCGAGTCCGCAGCAGTCAACATGGCTACGGACCTGTGGCTTTTTCAAGAGTCCCCCGATGCTTCTCTGCCCCGTTTCCGTCGCTTTGGATGGGATCGACCATCTGTCACTTTCGGCTATGGACAGGACTTTTCTTGGGTGCTCGAGGAAACTAAATGTGCCGAGGTTGAACTCTGTCGTCGCCCGACCGGTGGGGGGATCGTAAAGCATGGTGAGGACTGGACCTATTCGCTTTTATTTCCTCCTTCTCACCCTGTGTGCGAGCGTTCGGCGAGCGAGGTATATTTGCATGTACATCGCTCAATTTCGGACTCCCTTGGGAAATGTGGCGTGGATACGGTATTGCTTCCGTGCAAGGACGGCAGTTGCTCCGTCACCTCTCGCAAAGTTATTCCGGGACAGTGTTTTCTTGAGCCTGTTGCTCGCGACGTAATTTTGTCCGCGACTGATTCGAAAATTGCCGGCGCTGCGATTAAGAGGACTCGAGTGGGTCTGCTTCTGCAGGGCACTATCGATATAAGGTCACTTCCCGAGGTGAATTGGAATTTTTTCGAAACCTTGTTCCTTGGAGAACTGTCCGCCTATCTTGGCGCCGAACCTGAACTTACCGAGTGGCCTTCATCCTTTGAGATCTCACGCAAGCCTTATGTGGAGCAGTTTGCCTCTACGGGTTGGCTTCGTGAGAGGAAGGCGACTCTTTCACGAAAGTAAGGACGTTTTCCACATGACGCGTTTGCGGAAAAAGATCAAATGGTTGTGCCTTCACGATGGCATAACCACCTTCTATCAGATATTGAGAGTCCCTTGCTTGAGTGGAGGGATCGCATGAAACATAGATGATCCGAGCTGGCCCGAACGCCAGAGCCTGCCTAAGAAAATCATCCCCGCAACCCTTGCGTGGGGGATCCACAACCAAAGAACACGACTCGCCCGAAATGTTTATCTCGGTAAAGATTTCAGAGGCATTACCTAGGAGAAAATCACAATTTTCAATCTGGTTAACAACAGCGTTCGCTCGTGCCCAATCGAAACCGTCTCGGCTTATTTCCACTCCCATTACTCGAGCGAAGCTTTGGGCGGCCGAGAGTGCGAAAAGGCCCCCGCCACAGTAAGCGTCCACCAAGCAATCGAGCCCCTCTCCTTCGGCCTCCGACACCACATGGCTTACCATTTCTGGAAGCAGAAAAGAATTATTTTGAAAAAATTCGCCGGCTTTGAATTGAAAAACAAGGTCGTTCACAGTTTCTGAAACAATTGCTTGAGAGTCTGTCGTTACTCCTTCTTGTGTATCTCTAAGAAGCAGGGTGCCTCCCTTTTTTCTTTTCCAAGTTGACCTTAAGTTTTGGCGGGCTTCCGTGAGAGTTGCATTGATGCCTTCTGTGGCGATGGGACATTGAGGTACATCCAAGATAGCACGGCGTGAACCTTGTCGAAGGAAACCAATGGCACCGATTTCTCCATCTTTATCTTTTTGAAAATGAGGAGTAAGCTTTGAACGGTAACCGTAGGGTTTTGGGGAGGGAAATACTGGCAATACCTCTATATCCACTCCTCCTATGCGGTTCAGGGACTCTTTCACATGTCGTTGCTTCCATTCGAGTTGGGCTTTGTAGGAGACATGCTGGTACTGGCAGCCTCCGCAATCCGAGTATAGTTTGCAAACAGGTTCCACTCGCTCTGGAGCAGGCACCAGTACTTCGATGCAGTCTGCGACAGAATAGCTTTTATGATTTCTGTATACGCGAGCCTTTACGGTTTCGCCCGGCAGGACATGAGGGATCTGCACCACCCAATCACCGTCTCTTGCTATTCCTCGCCCAAGGTTCGTCAAATCTTCTACACGCAGAGTTAGCTCTTTGTGGTATTCGTATGGTTCCGGGCGAAAGTTTTTCGGGGCTTGCGTCATAAAAAAACCTTTATCTTGCTCGACCGTTGCGTGCAAAACCGTTTTTACATAAGTCTTGAGCGAAATCATTCTCAGTCTCCAAAACTCACGAGTAAAAGAACTTGTGAAGCTCCGTGAATCTCCTCGTCGGCGTAGGGAGTTAAGCCTCTTTCCTATCGAAGGGTTGCGAGAAATCGAAGTTGGCATTGATGCCGGTCGGGTTTTTACAGAAGTTTATTTTTGTCCGTCTTTTTTCCGTGAGCGAGGAGAGGAGATTCTTTTACACCGCTTCAATGACACTGAAGTCGAACTTGTCGAACTAGGTAAGGATGCTTTTGGAAAGTCGGCTTATCGCGAAAACCCGGAGGGATTGATTGCCCTTGCCAAGACCTTTGACTTGCAGCCCGACCGCCTATCTTTTGGGGCTAAGCCGCTCGTACTTGTTCTCGATCAAGTGGAGAAACCCGGCAATCTCGGTGCCGTATTGCGGAGTGCCGAAGCTTTTGGCGTCGACGCAGTCCTGTTGTCCGACGCCGTCGTTGATTTTTTCAACCCTAACGTAATTCGCTCTTCCCAAGGTCTCTCTTTGCGTATGCCAGTCGCGGTTGGATCAAAGGAAGAGATACTTGCCTTTATCCGTGCCCACGAACTAAGTATATGTGGCTCCAGTTCGAAGAATGCCGTACCTTTGTGGGAGGGAGATTTCGCAAGTGGAGTAGCGATTCTTTTTGGCAGTGAGCGTGAAGGGCTTGGACCTTTTTGGATGGAGAATCAAGATGAGTCTCTTGTTATTCCGATGTCCGGCTCCTCCGATTCCCTGAATCTCTCGGTTTCTGCAGCCTGCTTTCTCTCTGAGGCTGCAAGGCAGAGAGGGAGCTAGTGGCTATCCAAGCCCTTTGACTGTAGCTTTTAGCCAATCGACTGTGTCGCGGAGGCCGTCTTCCATTGATACGATCGGCTCGTAGCCAAGATCTCGCCGAGCGGCATCAATCGAAAACCAGTGGTCTTTTGCAAGCTGGACGGCAACGAATCGAGTCATTGGGGGCTCGCCTGTAAGACGAAGTACTTTCCAAGTTAACTCCAGCATGAAACCCAAGGAATAAGCGGAGCGAAAGGATATCTTCTTGGAAAGTGGCGGTAGATCGAGATGGAGAAAGAGGTGGTCTAGCCATTTCCATAGAGCAACGGGGTCATCTTGCGAAATGAAATAGGCTTGCCCACCAGAGTGTCGGCCTGATTCGAGGGCGTCCAGAGCCAATATATGAGCGTGAGCGACGTTATCGACATGGGTTAGATCCATACGGTTTTCGCCCGACCCCACGATACGCAGTTTACCAGCCATGTGTCGTCCTACAGCTTTTGGGAGTAGGTGAGGGTCGCCCGGCCCCCATACGAGGTGCGGCCTTAGGGCTATGGTTTTAAACCCGTTTTTCCCATTGGCGCAGAGAACTTCACGCTCAGCTTCTGCCTTGGTCCGAGCATAATGGCATAGCCATTTGCTGCCATAGGGAAGCGACTCATCGGCTCCGCGAAAGGATTCGCAGGAAAATACAACGCTGGGGGAACTGGTGTGGATTAGGATTTTAATACTGTGCTTGCGACAGGTCTCGAGGACTCTAAGGGTGGAGGATACGTTGGCTGCATGATAGCTTGATGCCGAACCCCAAATGCCCGCTTTCGCGGCAATGTGAAAGACAGCGCCCACACCTTTGCATATTGCTTCGGGAATCGTCTCCCTTGCAAGGTCGACCTGGTGAAATATCGAACGGTTTTCATTTTTGGGTGTGGTACGCCCAAGCACATGAACCTCGTGTCCATTTTCCAATAGGCGCCGGACGACTCGCCCTCCAATAAACCCGGAACCTCCTGTAACGAGAACCTTCATGGTAAATACGCTTGGGCTTGGGCAACTTTCGCCCTAATCTTACCTTTTCGGGCAAGGCTGAGACGGTGAATCTTTGCATTGTGCCGAGTGTCTACAGGCAAGGATCGCTCGAAGAATATAAGCCTAATTAAGCGAAGGTGCTCGTGCTTGTGAAGCTTTTCGAGAATAGTTTTGGACAAGCGTTTCTCGTCGGCAATCGTTTGCGGAAAATGATTGGGTTCGGGTTCCACCACCATGGCGGGTTCCTTTTCTCGGTTTTCGCCCAAGCCGATCAAGGCGCTGCGGCGAACCTCTGTTAGTGCATTGACGATGGGTTCGCACCTTTCAGTCTCAAGGGAACCATCGGAGGTTCGGACACATTCGGCTTTACGACCGAGAAAACGCAAGTAGCCTTTCTTGTCGAAATAACCGAGGTCGCCCATGCGGTGAAGAGTTCGTTTCCCGTCGCATACCTTAGAATCAAAAGTCGCTCCCGGCATTCGATAGTAGCTTTTTGTTACGACTGGTCCGGCGACTGTGATTTCCCCCACTTTTCCATCCCGCAGCTCTTCAATTTCATCAAGATTGGGAATCGGCGAATTGCATACGGGGAGAATGCAGACGTCTATATTTGGAAGGGGTTTGCCGAGGCAGGAACCTTCTCCTTGCTCCGTGCTTTCACGAGTTTCCAAAATGTCATCCGCATCGGCAACAGACAAGGGTAGGGCTTCGGTCGCTCCATAAGGAGCAAGAATTCGTGCGTTTGGTAGGATTGGAATTAATTTTTGGACAAGAGCCGGAGGTGATGCGGCCCCGGCAATGAATATACGACGAATGCCGGGGAGATTTAATGTATGTGCTTCGCAATGGTCGGCAATTTTTCGCCAAAGGACCGGGGACCCGAAAGCACTCGTAATTTTGTGCTTTTTCATGGCGGCAACAAGCTTACCTGGATCGGCTTTCGCCGGTTTGCGCGGATCCATGTCCGGTATTACGCTAGTCATGCCCAGCGCGGGGTTGAATAACGCGAAAACTGGAAGTGTCACCAAATCTTTTTCACCGGCCTCGATGCCGAAATTATTTTTCAGCATCTGCACTTGTGCGGCAAACGTGCCGTGGTCGTAACAGACTCCTTTGGGAGGTCCCGTGGAACCTGAGGTAAACAGAATGGCGGCCAGATCATCCGCATTGACTTCTGCTGCATCGAGGGGTTTCAAGGATTGATGATTCCTCAATTCCTGCAGGAAGAGATTTCCTCGCACGATGATTTTTTTATTTACACCCGAGAAAGTGCCACGAAAAAACCGTGCCAGAAGCCAAGCCAAAGGGACACCGATGAGTCCGTCCGGCTTAGTGCTCTTTACGCACCGCAACAAGTTTCTTAGTCCCATGCCGGGGTCAATTATCACCGGGCAAGCCCCTAGCAGAAAAAGCGCGAAGACATTAAGTATTAGTTCGTAGCCCGGACGAACCATGACCAGAATTTTATCCTGTGGTCGAATATCGCGTTTGCCCAGCAAATGTGCGCATGCTGAGACGTCTTTTTCCAATTCAGCAAAGGTGCGAGCGACAAAAGCTCCTTCTTGCGCTGGAAGAATTGCCGTGTTGTGAGGTAGGTTTTGGGCCGCGAGAGCCAAGTGGGCTGACACGTTTACCGGTTCGCGGCCTTCGGTCATGAGTGCATCTATCCCTTTTCAGCTAGCCAACGCTCTGCCTCTATCGCGGCCTGGCATCCCATTCCTGCTGCGGTTATGGCCTGACGATAAGCATGATCCGCACAATCGCCGGCAACGTACACGCCTGGCACGGAGGAGCGAACCATGCTGTTCTGCTCGGGGACAAGGTAACCATCTTCGTCAAGTTCCAGGACGCCTTCAAACGGTTTCGTGTTGGGGATGTGGCCAATGGCGATAAAAACTCCCTTGCAGGAGACATTACTCGTTTGGTTGGCTTTAAGGTTTCGTATTTGAACAGCGTTTGCCTTGCCGTCTTCGCCGGCAAAAACCTCTTCGACGGCAGAGTCCCAAATCACCTCGATTTTTTCGTGAGCAAGTGCCCGTTCGGCCATGATTCTTGATGCTCGGAGCTCATCTCTTCGGTGAACAAGGGTTACTTTAGAGCAAAACCTTGTAAGGAAAAGGGCTTCTTCGCATGCGGAATCACCACCGCCAACAACGACAACGTCCATTTCTCTGTAGAATGCGCCATCGCAAGTTGCGCAAGTGGTGACCCCTTTACCTCCATACATTTCTTTCTCGCCCGGTATGCCCAGAAGTCGAGGAGCTGCTCCGGTGGCAATTATTACGGTGCGGGCCTCGAAGCTCTTTTCACCGGCATAAAGAATTTTGCGGTCCTCGGAAAAATCGACGCGATCGATTAATGCGCTCTCAAAGCGAGAGCCGAAACGAGAGGCTTGCTTGCGAAGATTGTCCATGAGCATGAAACCATCGATGCCATCGGGAAATCCTGGAAAGTTTTCCACTTCTGAGGTTGTGGTTAATTGCCCGCCCGGCAGGTCGCCCTCAAGTATCAGGGGCTCCAGATTAGCCCTCGCAGTATAAATGCCGGCAGTGAACCCTGCGCAACCTGTTCCCAAGATGATGACGTTTTCCATATTTTTATCTGAAGATAGTTGTTTTACTTAGTTTTTTCGAAATTGAAAGTCGATTTCGGTTTACGTGGAGGCGGTGGCAACGTTTTTCCTTCATTAGTTTAATATGAATTGGATCGATAGCCATTGCCACTTGGAAGGATTTCTGAATAAAGGAATTCTTCCCGAGATCCTCGGACGTAGTCGTGACGCTGGTGTTTCACGTTTAGTCGCGATTGGAACCGAACCTGAAGATTGGAAGCTCAACCATGATCTGGCCACGAAATTTCCAATCGAAATTCATTATACCGTTGGTTTGCATCCGAACCATGTCGATGGCTCATGGGAACACCATCTTGTGAGCTTACAAGCTTTTTTCGCCTTAGAGCCAAGGCCTGTTGCCATAGGAGAAATTGGGTTGGATTATTTTCGCCTTCCTGAAGAGGAGGCAAAGGCGACAACCCTTAAAGCTAGCCAGCGGGCCGCCTTTCGGCACCAATTGGCCTTGGCCAAGGAATTAGGTTTGCCAGTGGTGGTCCATTGCCGGGGTGCTTTTGCTGATTGCGTTGCAGTAATCGATGACTCCGACGTTGAGTGGAGCAAAGTTGTTTTTCACTGTTTTGCCGATGGACCGAATGAAATGAGGCAGTTAATGGAACGAGGCGGTCGTGGCTCTTTTACGGGTATCGTTACTTTCGGAAATGCAGAGAATGTCCTTGAAGCTGCTCTCTTACAGGGTTTGGACAAACTTATGCTGGAAACGGATAGCCCTTATCTTGCCCCCGTCCCCTTTCGTGGAAAATCTAACGAGCCTTCCTTTCTTCCTAATATCGGTAAATATTTGTCGAAGGCTTTGGAGGTGGAGGAGGTAGAGTTGGCTGCAATTACGACTCGCAACACCCTTGACTTTTACTCTCTGTCCCAGTCATGACTGATAGTCCTTTATGGAATCCGACAAGGCAACAATACAGGAACTCATCCTCACGATACGCTCTTTTGCTCAAGATCGAGATTGGGAACAATTTCATGCTCCAAAAAACCTTTCAATGGCTCTTTCCGCAGAAGCGGGCGAACTCATGGAGCATTTTCTTTGGTGTGAGACCGAACAATCACATCAGCTCTGCGAGAATTCGGAAAAGAAAACTGCCATCGCCGACGAGTTGGCTGATGTCTTGATATATGCTCTAAGGTTTGCCGATGTTGCATGCATCGATCCCGTAGTTGCGATTAACGAAAAGATTAAGAGAAACAAGGCTCGCTATCCTGTTGAAAAAGCCAAGGGAAAGTCCGACAAATATAACGAATTATGAATTATGATATTGGTGTTGAATCTTAATCGATTTCAATGTTCGATAAATCTTTTTAACTGCAATGGACATTAAGAACAAAAGAGCTCAAGTAATTGTAAACTTGCACAAATTAAGGCGCAAACTGAAAGAGCTTGAAGCTATTCAATCAGCAGGTACTGACAAAAAGGCAGACATTGAAGCCTGCCGGGGGGAGTTAAATATTCTTCAAAAGGAATTGGATTCAATTAATGACGGAGGTCATACCACTTTCATGCAGGCAAAGAATATGCTTCAGGCAAAAAAGGGCATTTCCGGAAAAAATCGTCGTATCAAATGGCGAAAGTCGCAAATTGAGAAACGCATTAAGAAATTAGAGGCTAGACAGGAAGAAACTGACGTAACCGACGAAGAGCGAGACGAGAATGTCGTCAAACTAGCAAATTTCTGTAAAGAGTTGGCCTCCTTGGACGAAGAAAAATCGGCCCTTAAAGATTTCAATCATACAAGGTTCATGGCGGCCAACAAAGATGATGGTCAGGGAGATAAGCAGAATGACGAAATCGAAGAAGTGAACAAAAAAATTCACGAATTGAAGACTAAATTGGAGAGGGCGATCAAAGAAAGTAATAACTCTCTGGTCGAAGAGTTGCAGCAAGAGCTTCATTTGTTGGAAATGGAAAAGGAGTCCATCGAAAATTTTACTCACGACCTTTTTCTCAAAAACCTCGCAAATCTAAAAGCCAAAAGGCGTAGCGAGCTTAAGTAATTCGCTTCCGCGTTTTATTTTGAAAAAGCGGCGACTTCTGCTGAGCTTTCTTTAAAAGCACATTAAAACTTATTGCTTTAACATTCCTTTTTGGCTCGCCCTGGTTGTTTTATTTGCTCGGCGTAAATGGTTACCTGAGCCTTTTCTCCCTTGACCAACTCTTTGGCTCTTCGAATTGCCTTTGCGACAGAAAGAGTTGGATTGCTTGGGCTGTCTATGAAGAGGTTTTTGCGATTGAGTCGTGGAAGCAGTCCCGAGTTTCGAAAAATGCGCAAAACATCCTTCCGTATCTCACACAAAAGTACATGGCAATTCTTCTCCTTGAGATAGTCCAATAACTCTTCCAGCGCGAGGACTGAAGTGGCATCAAGATGGTGGGCATTACGTAACTTTAGTACAAGTACGCGTAGGTTGCGGTCTTCGCCCACCCTCCGAATTTGTTCGTAAAACAATTCTGCAGCTGCAAAAAATAACTCGCCTTCAACATGGACGATTGAAACTTCAGGTTCCTGTCGTTTTGCGCCATCGGAGATTGCGGCGAGATGACCCTCCTTGTTATAACCGTACTCCACCAATTCGGGCTCGGAGACCTTCCTTAAAAATAAAAGTATCGAAGTGGTAACTCCTGCAAAAATTGCGATTTGCAAAGAAAGCAAAAGGCCGAAAACAAGAGTTACCGTGAACGCGATACCGTCCGAGCGTGTGGCTCGAGCCACGGCTCGAATCTGCTTTGACCTGATCAGAGATGCGCCAATGAACACCACCAATGTGGCTAAGGCCGGCAAAGGGACGTAGCTTACGAGTTGTCCTATAAAAAAGGCAGCTGCCAACACGATCAGCCCGGCAAAAAGCATGGAAACCTGCGACCGGGCTCCACTTTGCGTATTGACCGTAGACCGAGTCAAAGATCCTGAAGCCGGCATGCCGGAGAAAAAGGCACAGGCCAAGTTGCTAGTACCAATTGCAAAAGTTTCTTGGTTTGCATTTAAGCGTTCTCCTGCTCGAGCGGCTAATGATTTGCCGATGGAAATGCCTTCCAGCGCGCAGAGCAGGGCCAAGGCTCCGGCGGTCCAACAGATCGTGCCCAAAGAAGAAATGCTCATGACGGCGAAGTCAGGCAGGGAAAAAACTCCTGTTCCTGCAGAAAAAGCCTCCAAGGTTTGTAGCTCTAAGCCGTATGACTTGAAGCCAAGCGATGCAAGTGATGCAAGGACCAAGGTAATTGCAACGTTGGGCAGCTTGCGAAAACGGCCCCTGAGCAAAAGAAAAAGAACAGCCGTCAAGGCACTCATTGCAATCGCCGGCCCCGAAGCATTGTTTATCGACTGAATCGTTGCCCATGTCACCTCGAGAAAGGTCGACGGAGCTTCCCCTCCTTTAAAACGAAAACCTAGGATGTGGTGGCACTGGTTGGCGATGATGAGGACGGCTGCAGCCGAGACGTAAGCCGTGATCACCGTTCGGGAAACGTATTGCACCATTGTGGCTAGTCGTAGCCAAGAGGCTACGACAAGAAAGATGCCTGCCAGCAATGGAAAAAGAGGCAGCAACGCCAGTGCTTCGACTGAAGCAGCTCCGTCTGCGTTGGTCAATTGCAAGCCGGCGAATGTCCCGAAAAGAAGCACTGCAGTAGCATTGGTGGGTCCAAGGGCAATAAAGCGAGATCCTGCGAAAAGCGAACCCGCGATAGCTGCCACCGCCGAGCCAAAAATACCGTACTTTATAGGAATTCCTGCTACCAAGGCATAAGCCATTCCTTGGGGGAAAGCCAATAGGGCAACGTTCAGTGCTGCCCTAAAGTCAGCCGAAAGGTCCTCTCGCTTGTAGTTTTCCAGTGCTTGAAGGATGGGCAACAATCTTATTCCGGGGGAAATAGCTGCAGGCAAATGCCCGTAGTTTTCTTGTCTATTTTTGTTTGGCGCCATTTTCAAGTTCTCGCATCGGGCAAAATAGACATGACTCGAAATTCTCCAAGTTCTTTCGCTCAACTGGAATTTTTTTCGAATTCTCCTAAAGTTTTTATAGAGACGGTCGATTATGTACTATGCTGCATGGATGCGGCCTAGTTTATTACATATGTCCCGACCCGCAAGGAGGTAGGTCAAGACTGCTAAACCACACTTTCTCAAGGAGGAAGCTTAGTGGCGACTAATACCTTTACTTACTCATATTCATTGAGTGGAGGTCGTGGGCAGCATCTACTTTTGCAGATGTCGCTTACGGTTTTCCACATGGGCGATTGCCTAGCGGCTTTGCTGCGTACTTGTATTCCTGGACCCCCGTCTTGTGGTCCGCCGGGAAGAGCCTCGCCCGAATCTCAAAGTACCCCTTTGCATGGCGTGTTTACCGGTTCATGGGTTTCTATGCCCATTCTTTTATTTCTTAGGGTTGAACGGATTCTTTGTCGTGCCCTCATGCAGTCCTCTTCCGTTCCCCCAACTCTATGACAAACCATTAACCAATTTATGAATTAATCCTTGAGCAAGAGCTCCGCCAGGATGGCGGCGTCTACGAGCATTCATCTGCAAACTATTTTTCGAGACAAGGAAGTCTTCACATGCAACTTAGCAATTTCGTAACTTTACGGTCGCGAGGTCACCAGTCCCTCGAATCTGTTCGGATGTTCCCGTCCAGACCTACAATCCGTTGCGTTCCCTGCGAGTTGAATAGATTTATCTTTGGGATTCGTCTGGTCGGAAAGCTCACACAACTCTCTTTCCAAATAAACTAACAAATAAACTCATCAACTAATATACATGAACCTTACCTGATTTAGGGCTCCGCCAGGAGGGCGGCGCCCAATCATTTACTTACTAAATGTAAACCCTGAGACAAGGAGGTCTCGCTATGCAACTAACCAACTATGGATTCATCGAGTCCCGAGGTAACTACATCTCGGCTCGAGCCAACTATGAACGTCCCATGGAACGCCTTTCCACGGGACTCAAAATCAATCATTCCCGCGATGATGTGGGTGCTTTGGGTAAGTCTGCCCTTCAGCGTATCAAAAACACAAAAGTAGGGACTCTACGTACCAACCTGCAAAACGCCTTAAGTTATACCAAGACTCAGGACGGCGCTTTGGAGAAAGTCGGCCGAATCTACGAGCGCATGGAGACTTTGGCGCTCAAGGCGATCGACGTTACCCTCGAAGATCGGTCCAGAAGTGATTTGAACGATGAATATCAAACGCTGGAGGATCAACTCTCGGGTCTTTTGAAGCAAAAGTTCAACGGCATTTCTCTCTTCACCAAGGCGACGGGATGTACGGAACCTGAAGTGACGGAAATCGATGCGAACTTTGATGCGGGACTTAACGAAACACTGCCACCGACTTTTCCCGCCGTCGGTGCAAAAACTCAGGCCAACCCCGATCGATGGGTAGCTAAGCAGGACGTCGATACTACTGATGGAACCCTTACCTTGGACGTGAATGGAGGAAAAGTTGCCGAAAGGTATATAGTCAAACAAGGAGCGAGCACGATTTTTGACACGGGTTGGTGGGCGACCAATGGCTCTGCTTACAACAACGACTACGATCGATTCGTAATCGACTTCGGCAAAGACAAGCCGACCACCTTCGAGTTTGTTCCTCGGGACACAGGTAGTTCTAGTTCTGACAATACCCCTGACGGAGCTTTCAACAATGAGAGCTTTAACCTTAACGGCGGCGGTGGCCCTTCTGGCTACTTATTGCAACTAGGCGAAGGCTCGACGCCAGGTCTTCTTGGGAAAAAATATACAACAAGCGGTGGACCGCTGACCCAAGGTCAGGTTACCATAACTCCGGCGCCAGGAGACAGTACGGAGCTATCAATTGAGGTCCAATCGACGAGCTTGTTTCAAGCGAGTGCTGCCTTCAAAGGCGTAAAGATTGTTGAACCCGAGGTTGTTCCGGCATTGGAGGT
>PCBO01000140.1 GCA_002730975.1 Opitutia bacterium | reverse complement strand
CTCGAGTCGGCTGAAGGTCAGTGTTTGTTTGGGTGGTGGCGAGACCCGGAATCGAACCGGGGACACAAGGATTTTCAGTCCTCTGCTCTACCAACTGAGCTATCTCGCCTCGGGGAAAAGAAAGGGCGAAATAAAACGTCAGAGGCTTGCTTGGTCAATGGGAAAGGTTTCTTACTATCGCTTACTTTTAGGGCTGGGGTCTGTAATCGGGAAGGGATTGCCTCTGTTGAGTCGGGTGGAGCGGGCTATTTGGGTCTGTTGGGTCAGTCGGATCATTCGTTCGAGGCTCAGTAGTTATGCAAGAAGCAGACAGTCCGACTATCAAGAATACTAGCAGGAGGAGAAGTTTAGATTTCATTCTTCAATTATTCCGCAGGTTTTGAGAAAAGTCAAAATGCGACTTTTGGGGTTTTGTCGCTTGGACTTTAATCGCAAAAAGAAAGCGTACCGGTTATCCTAAGGGCATAGCTTTTAGCGTCCTATTAGGCTTTGCCCATGACCTTGGCTTTCTGCCCCTTTGGGTTTTATTGGCGAAAGCCTTGTTGGACTTTCCCTTAAAAAAAGTACAGGCGGCTATCGTTCCCTATAAACTTCTTCTCGGTCTTCAGGACGGCGACGCATGAGTCACCGACTTTAAAGTCGCAATGGGCTCACTTCAGATCGCCGACGATGGTGGCGACTTCGCCTTTTGCCTTTCTTTGCTTTTTCTTCTTTGACGGTCTTTCGGCTTCCGGTTTCTTTTCCGCGTAGGCTCAAAGGGGTGGGACTGATGTGTGTAGTGGAGTTTGGATGATTTTGTTCATGGACGTGCATGTATACACAGCGGAATCGTATCAAGAGGCGTGTAGAAAAGGCACCTATAATAGATTAAGCTAAATTGTCAGGCTAAGATATCCTTGATGACATGGGCTTTGTCCTCCACTCCGGTGAGGCGAAAATCTAGTCCTTGGAACTTGTAGGTGAAGTTTTCCGCCTTGATTCCCAATTGGTTAAGGATGGTTGCATGAAGGTCCCGGACGTGAACCACCTTTTCCTCCGCATTGTAGCCGAGTTCGTCGGTATTGCCGTAAGACATGCCGCCTTTCACTCCGCCACCTGCCATCCATATGGAGAAACCCTTGATGTGGTGGTCGCGACCTGAGCCTTGCGCCATGGGCGTGCGACCGAACTCACCCCCCCAAACGACGAGGGTGTCTTCGAGCATGCCGCGCTGCTTTAGGTCTTGAATAAGTGCTGCAGATCCTTGGTCCACGCGCTTGGCCACACCCGAGATTGCGCCTTTTACGCCGCCGTGGTGATCCCAACCCCGATGGTAAAGCTGGATGAACCGCACCCCGCGTTCGGCTAGGCGACGAGCCAGAAGGCAGTTGGAGGCGAAAGACCCGTCTCCGGGTTTCGCTCCGTAGAGATCCAAAACGTGCTTGGGTTCCTTGGCTACGTCCATCAAGTCCGGCACGCTTGTCTGCATGCGAAAAGCCATTTCGTACTGGCTGATCTTGGTGGTGATTTCGGGATCGGCAACGGTGGCGTTGCGAAGAGAATTGAGCTCGTTGACGGAATCGATCAACGATCGCTGGTCTTGCTTGTTCACGCCGGCGGGGTTGCTTAGATACAGAACCGGGTCTCCCTTGGAGTTGAAGTTGACTCCTTGGTACTTGCTGGGAAGAAAGCCGCTATGCCATTGGCGGGAGGCTATGGGCTGGTTCTGGCCGCCGCCGACAGAGGTGAGGACAACGAAACCAGGCAGATTCTGGGTGTCAGCTCCAAGTCCGTAGAGTACCCATGAACCCATGCTTGGTCGCCCGGAAATCTGGGTGCCGGTGTTCATGTAGGTGTGGGCGGGGTCATGATTGATTTGCTCGGTGTTCATGGACCGGATGATGCAGATGTCGTCCGCAATGGACCCGATCTTGGGGAACTGGTTGCAAATACTTTGCCCCGACTTCCCGTAGCGTTCGAAAGGGTGCTGGGGTCCCAGGCATTTGAGGGCGTTCTTCTTGCCTTGTAACTGGGCGATGGGTTGCCCCTCGGTAATCGACTTGGGCATGTCTTTCCCATTCATTTCACGGAGCTTTGGCTTGTCGTCCAGGGTCTCCAAGTGCGAAGGTCCACCGGCCATGCAGAGAAAGATGACCCGCTTGGCCTTGGCAGGAATTCCAGCGCCTTTGGGAAGTTGGGCAGGCCATGCCGCAACTTCCCCTTGGGCGGAATTGCCGGAGAGCATCGAGGCGAGAGCAGCCGAGCCGATACCTACGCTGGTTTGATTGAGGAAGGAACGTCGTGTCTGAAGGTTCATGGCAAATTAGTCTTAAGTATGAAACTAGAAGCGAGCAGTGGTCTCGTAAATGTTAAGAAGGGCTCTGGAGATGCTGGTCCAAGCGGCAAGCTCGTGAGGTTCTTGATCGGTTGGCACGGGTTTGGAGCCGGTGGCGATCAGTTTCTTGGCGTCTTCAGGATTATCTTTGTAGCGTTCTCGCTGGGCGTTCAGCAATTTGGTGAGGATTTGGCGCTCCTCGGGCGATGGCTCTCGGGTGAGAGCCAATTGAAAGGCCCGAGTGAGACGGGTGGAGTCATTGCCTTCCGCTCCAATGAGCAAACGTTCGGCAAGCACGCGAGCGGCTTCGACGAAGACGGGGTCATTAAGAAGAACAAGAGCTTGCTGGGGAATATTGGATCGTGGGCGCTCGGCCACGCATTCCTCTCGACTGGGAGCATCGAAGGCGACCATGGCAGGGTGGGGGAAACTACGGCAGACATAAGTGTAAAGGCTTCGGCGATAGAGTTCGTCACCCTTTGATTGCTGCCATTTACGAGCAGGGAAATTAAGGTGACGCCAATACCCTGCGGGCTGGTATGGTTTCACGCTCTTGCCACCGATGCTGGGCGAAAGAAGATTACTTATGGAGAGCGCGGTGTCTCGCACGAATTCTGCATCCAAGCGGAAACGGGTTTGCCGGGCGAACAGGCGATTGGCGGGGTCTTGCTCCTGGAGCTTTTCCGAAACCGCCGAAGATTGCCTGTATGCGCCTGAAGTGACCATGAGCTTGACCAGGCGCTTAACGTTCCATCCATTGTCACGGAAGTCGGCCGCAAGGTAATCGAGCAGCTCAGGGTGCGTCGGGGGTTCTCCTTGGCCACCTAGGTCGTCAAGTCTCCGCGAGAGACCATATCCAAAGAATAACTTCCATGCTCGATTGACGAATGCCCTGGAGGTGAGTGGGTTGTCCTTGGATACGACCCACTTGGCCAAGTCCATGCGACTGGCTCTCTTGTCGCCCGTTTTGAGCGTACCCAGGAAAAACGGTATGGCGGGTTTTACTTCTTCGCCGGACTTGTCGAGCCAGTTTCCCCGAGGGAGAATTTTCACCATGCGGGGATTCGTGGATTGGGAAACGAGCATGGAGCGCTCGCCCGAACCTTTTGCCATGGCTTCCTCCCTAGCCTTAAGTTTGGCGAGTTCGTCCTTCTCCTTGGCGAACTTGCCGGCGCTCGGTTGATGAACATATGCGAGGTAATGGGAACGAAGGGTCCTTCTCTGGTCTTCGTTTCTTGTGTTCTCGGCAATCTTAAGAGCAGACTGAACGTCAGAGGGCAAATCCTTGGAATTCTTGTTTTTGCCGGCCCAGACCTTAAGGGAGAACGCGGAATCCTTCGTGGGGTCCACCACGGTGATTATCCCCGCCTTGTCCCAATAGACTTTCCCGTCGAACTGAGAAAAGGCCCAACCGTTCAACTTGGAACCTGCCTTTAGACCGACTCGGATAGGATCGACTTCTAGTCTCACCCATTTTCCGGTTTCCGGCAGAGGGCCCATCTTTCTCTTGCTGACCGTACCCTCCTTACCCCAATCAATTTTAGATTCGCCCCAGTAGGCACGATGATCCCAATTGCCATCATTGAACTGAAGCATGATTTGCTTGGGAGGATTAAGGGTGTCGAGATAAACATAGGTGAAAAGCTTGGAACCTTTTTCCAAATCAAGAGTGGGTTTGGCTCCATCAAAAAAATGCTGTTTCTTTCCTTTAGCCTCTCTAACACTTGATTTTTGACCACTGAAAACGGGGTCCGGCTTACTGACGAACCTCCATGGCGTATCTCCCTGTGCTCTTCCTCCTGCAGGAACAGCATCGTCAATCCATACCTTTTCGACGGGTTCAGGTTTCTTGTCCAGCTTCGGTTCGTCGTAGGAAAGTTTCGCTGCTTTTAAAAACAATTCCTTCTGCAAGCTTACTTGTCGCTTCTTGATGGCGATCAGTTCCTCGTCGGATTCTTGCACAGGTGTCAGCCACTTGCTTGCCGTGGCGGATGGAAGCTTGAAGTTGGGAGCCCTTCGACCAAGGACCTTTTCCTTGATGTCAGCGAAGAAGGCCGCGAGAGAATAAAAATCCTTGGTGGTGATCGGATCGTATTTGTGGTCATGGCACTGGGCGCAGCCAGTGGTCGCAGCTAGCCAGACGTTGCCGAAGTTTCGAACGCGGTCCGCCTGATAAATGGTGACGTATTCGTCGGCTTGGGCTCCACCTTCCTCAGTGGTTTGAAGAAGACGATTATAGCCGGAGGCAACCTTCTGCATGGGAGTTGCTTCGGGGATAAGATCGCCGGCAATGTTCTCGATCACGAATTGATCGTAAGGCAGGTTTTGGTTGAAGGCGCCTATCACGTAGTCGCGGTACGAGGAGACCTCCATAAAGTTATCGCTGTGATATCCTGCCGTATCGGCAAAGCGTACAAGATCTAGCCAATGCACGGCCATTCGCTCTCCGTAGCGGGGGTCATCCATAAGACGATCAACAAGCTTTACGTAGGCTTGATCGGAGGAATCCTTGAGAAATGCATTCGCTTCCTCGGGGGTGGGTGGGACGCCAAGGAGATCAAGATAAAGCCTTCGCAGAAGCGTTGCTTGCACGGCTTCGGAAGAGGGCTTGAAGCCTGCCTTGTCGATTTGATCGAGCAAAAGTTGATCCAATTCATTGCGAAGGAATGATCCTTTATTTTGTAATGCAGGAAGCTTCGGCTTGCTTACGGGACGATAAGCCCAATGCTTTTCATATTCACCTCCCTCCGCTATCCATTGCTTCAATATTCCAACCTGATCAGCAGACAGTGACTTACCGCTTTTCTTTGGAGGCATATGATCGTCCTCGTCCTCCGTGATGATGCGAGCCATTAGCTCGCTCTCATTCGGCTTCCCAGGTACTATTGCCTGATAACCTCCCAAGTCGACCAGAGGACCTTCGGGTACGTCGAGTCGCAGCTTTGCTTTGCGGGTTTTTTTGTCCGGACCATGACATTGAAAGCAGGCTTCCGACAAAATAGGTCGCACGTCACGAGTAAAATCAACCTTACCAAAAATGATTCCTGACGTCGAAAATGAAAGGGCGTAAATGAAGCAATGGCGCAAAATTTTCATATGAGAAATAAAATTTACAGTCCTAGAGTCATCGGTGAAAGCGAAAAACGGCCGGTGACGAGAAAATACTCATGAAGGAGGGAATAATACAAAAAGAATGATTGCAGTGTCATTAGGAATTTGAGTGGTCGGAAAGTTTCATCTCAATCGGCGCATAGGTTGGAGATGGAGCTGCTTTTTCAGTATGTCCGTAAAAGATGAGCGCGATCACTCGTTCGTCGGGGGGAGCATTCGGTATTCCGACCACGTTACGGAAGTCCGGATGCTTCCACGCCGGTCCAGTGCTCCACTTTGCTGCGAAACCAAGGTTGTGCAGGAGCAAAAGTAGGTTTTGGCAAATGCACGCACAGGTCGCATAGTCTTCTTCAATGACGGCGGGTTTGCCGGCAACGAGTTCGGATGAGTGGTCGGTAAAACAGGTGACTACGATCAATCCGGGGGAAGAACCCCATTCCTCGGTTTTTTTCGCAGCCCGTTCGCGGAGGAATTCGTCAGGAGAATCCCCGGCAACAATTTCACCAAAAAGACGACCGACTTCCTCGATTCGAGATTTGTCCAAAAGGTAGAAACGAGCAGGTTCCGTTCGATGGTGATTAGGTGCTTTGCGAGCAATTTCTATGGCATTGCGAACAGCGGCATGGTCAGGTTCTTGATCGTTGAACCACGATGGCTTTGAGGTTCGACGGCTAGAAATCAACCGCTCTAAATCTTTTTGGGGAACGAACATTTCTTGGTGAGTGCTTAAAGCATTAGGTTCTGCCAAATACCAGAGAAACGTTTGCTCCACCAAAACCACTGCTGTTGCTGAGAATTCGTTCCGCTTGGCGATCGATTGTTTCGCGAAGCAGATTCAGGTGGCCAATTGCATCGTCGGGCTCTTCCACGTTTGCCGACCCCGGCATAAATCCGTCCTTTAAGGCAAGGCAGCAAAAGCCAGCTTCCATAATACTGGAAAGGGAGAGTCCGTGACCGGTAAGAGCCTTGGTGCTGGAGAAAGAAATACTTTGAGGTTCAGGAAAGACTTTCTTGATGGCGCATAATTCGGAGGCATCACCGATCGGGGTGGATGGAGCATGGGCATTCAAATAGTCGATTTGAGAAGATTCAATCCCGGAATCACAAAGAGCGTTTCTCATTGCATTTTGAAGGCCTCTCCCCTCGGGATGAGAAATCGCGATGTTATGTCCATCGGAAGCTTGGCCCCAACCAATAAACTCTGCGTAAGCAGTTGCGCCTCTTCGATTTGCTTCTTCTTCGGTTTCAAGGACTAAGCAAACGGAACCTCCGGTGCCGACGAAACCGTTGCGAGATTTATCGAAAGGTCTGGATGCACGAGCTACCTCTCGATCAAGTGAAAGAGCTCTCATCCCGGCAAAAGGGACAATGCTTTCGAAGTTACAATCTTCCGCACCCACCACTAGCATACGTTTCTGACGTCCGAGACGAATCTCGTCCAGTGCAGTACCGAGAGCATGTCCTGAAGAAGCGCAGGCAGAGACGAAACCCGTGGAGGAACCGCGTATTTTAAGTGCTGCCACAAGATTGAAACTGAGCGTCCCTGCAATTGAAGCAATGATGGCAAGGGGGTTGCAGGCCATCACGCCAAGATCGTCCATCTTCTGAAAATGCTTATGAATGCTTCTCATTGATCCACCTGAAGCCGTGTATAATCCCGAGTCAGGATTCGAAAGATCTTCTTCCGACAATCCGGCGTCCTCGATTGCTTGCCGTACGGCGCACCATGCATATAGCACATGTGGCGAAAAACTGCGTATTACCGCGCGAGGGACTTGATATGCAGATGGATAAGTCCAATCCTCAGGATCTGTCGACTGAACATCGAAATCCTTTATGGTTCCCGCCACTTTTACCGGAGATGTTTCACATTGAAGCTCATTATGCTTTTCTATGCCAGTTGTAAGTTTGCGCAAACTGTCCGTAACAGTGAGCCGATCGTTCCCAATACTGGTGACAAATCCGATTCCCGTAACAATAATTCTTGGATTCATGAAAAATTAAATTAGGTTCTTATGTTCTGAGTGAGCAACGCTAAATGGCTGACCTCATATAGCGAACGGGTACAGAAGGATAGCATGATTATTAATCATCCTTTTCTTTTTTTGTAACAGGATAACCATCAATATAGTTAATTTCTTCAAAACGCTTACCCTTTGAATCCCAGCTTCGCCAAGTTCCGTAAGGAACCCCTTTTTTGTGCCTTTGCTCCCGCCACTTGACTCCATTGGCATGCCAAATGGTGGATAATCCATCCTTTTTGCCATCAATAAAAAAGCCGATCATTTTCTTTTTTCCATCGGGATACCACATGGTGAAAGGGCCATTGTTTTTACCTTCCTGCTTTTGCCCTCTCCAACGCGGCAAACCGTTGTCGTAAAAGGTGGTCCAGAAACCCTCTGCTCGCCCGTCCCGAAGTTCTCCCTCAAAAATCTTTCGATCTTGTTCGCCTAGACCTACTGTTGAACCCTCCGCTTGACCGTTTTTCATTTCGTACAACTGTCGACCGTCGGAAGTTTTTACGATTCCATCGAATTGAGATCGATTCATGTCGGAACCTTGTAATAAGTTGCCTTCATCGACCGCCTCCTCGGTCCTGTCTACCAAATCCTTTTCCCCGCAGGATTGGGCCAAACCCGTGCAGAGAACTATAATGAAAGAGTAAGTAGTCTTCAAGAGAACAAGGGCTAATCACTTAGTGAAAATGTATAAGAAAAGAGTCCCTGAATGAAATAAACTTTCACTTGCCCTATGCACCGTTACGGAAATTCCTAAAGGTGAGTGAACATTTGGTGGAGCCGATCGGGTTCGAACCGACGACCTCCTGCATGCCATGCAGGCGCTCTTCCAACTGAGCTACGGCCCCATTCAAATGAGAATTTCACACTATACGCTCCGGGCTTTGCGTCCAGAGCAAAAGTGAATGCTTAAAAGAGATCAGGAGTCCGGAGACGGGGGCAACGATTTCGGCATGGGTGGTCTGGTAATACTCAAAGTCGGCTTATTCGCCTTACCCAGCTTGCCACCCAATTTTAAGGATGGTTTCTTTGATGCGCCACCTAATTTCAAACCAAGTTTCTTACTGAGCGTAGGATTTGCCGCCTCAACGCCCTCTTCGGCAGGAACTGCAGGGCGGGCAGGAGAGGGCGGGGGCGCCGGAGAATCAGTTTCAGAACCAAGCGACGAAGGTGGAGTAGGCGGTTCCAATTGATTCGGAAGATCTTCGTGTACTGGAGGTAGTGGCAATTGCACTCCGTCATCCGTATTTGCTTCTTCAGATACATCGGAATCTAAAGCAGGCGGAGGGGGAGGGGGGGCTGCAATGTCGAGAGAGTCGGTTTCTTGTTCTTGAACTTCTCCCGAGAATGACTCCTGAACTGGAGGGAGAGAGGGTGGCAAGGAGGGAGAAGGAACATCATCCGCTATTGGGTCTTCGAATGTGACAGGTGGTGGGGATGCATCGACGTCGCTCTCAATATTAGTATCGACAGTGGAGGAGCCTTCTTCAACTTCCTCCTCTCCAAAAGGCGCAGGCGGAAGGATCGCGGCATCAGATTCTTTATTGGAGACATCTGGTTCTCCATTATGCTCATCGTTAAAACTGGGCGGAGGGGGAAGAGCGGGGATTGAAGTACTCTCTTCATCAAAGTCTGAGACTTCTGGTAGGGGGGCAATGACCGAATCGTTTTCCGGTTCTGGAATCTCAGAAGGGGGGGGCAAGTTGGCTTGAGGAATCTCGGGCAATGACGTTGTGGCCTTCTCCACAGCGGTTGAGGGTGAAGCATCGACGGATGGCGACTCAACATGTTTAGGTTCAGAAGAAACAATACCATCGGAAGCATCCTTGAATTTTTGATCGTAACCGCCTTCGGCGACTTTTCGGACTTGGACTACACTTACATTGGATTCGCGTGCGATCTTGGCTTTATTGGGTGAAGGTTTTGCAAGAGCTTCCTTAATTTTCTCATACAATTCTAGATTCATCGAAACTGTCTTGCGGCGACCTCCAGAAGTTGCCGTGGACCCACTGATTCGTTCTTGCATCAAGGGTGATGCATGGTCGGCTAAAGCGCGTATCAACTCGGTAATATTACTAAAAGACGTATCAATCTTTTCATTAACTGTTTCGTGGAGATTCGAGAGATAGGCTTTGGCGCGTTCCTTGCCTTCTCTTTTTTCTACTTCGGCTTTAGCCTGATCTTGTATTTCTTTCAAGAGCGTTTCAGAATCTTTACTGAAATCGAGGTCAAAGGAGATTTTGGTCATAGCGTATATAGGTTTTCAGAAAAAAAGGATTTGAAATCAAATGGGGAGTCATTGCGTTTGCAAGCCATATTTAAATGTACCCAAGTAAACCATACTGAAATATTTAATTTTCAAGTAAAGAATATTCTAATGATAGGTTTCGAGTGCGGTTCCCAAATCAATAGTTCCTTCGTAGAGGGATTTCCCAACGATTACGCCTTCAATATTGGAGTGGCTAAACGCTAAAGCGTTTAGGTCTTCAAGATCTTGAGCACTGGTAACGCCTCCTGACGCGATCAGCTTGCAATCCGGAATGGCAACGGCCATCTCTTGCTGAGCTTGTAAATTCGGTCCATTCATCGCTCCATCAGTAGCGACGTCAGTGTGAATAATCCAACGGACTCCAAGATCGCTCATTTTTCGGGCAAGGTCCAAAGCGGGAGTCTCGGTGATTTCGACCCAGCCCTTTGTAGCAACCATCCCGTCTCGGGCATCAATACCAACAGCAATACGTTCGGGACCAAATCGCTTGATCAGCTTTCGCGTCCAGTCGGGTTCTGCGCATGCTCTTGTTCCTATGATAGCTCGCTCGACCCCCGCATTCAGAACGCTCTCGACTGCTTCTACGGTGCGCAATCCACCGCCAAGTTGAACTCTTAGATCCCCCAAGGCAATAATTCTTCCAACAGCTTCCAAGTTTGAGGAAGAGCCTTCGAATGCTCCGTCGAGGTCGACGAGATGCAACCATTTTGTTCCAGCCACTTTCCAAGCTTGGGCAGGGACGACGGGGTCGTCGTGGTATATTGTCTCGGCGTCGGCGCGTCCTTGCAAAAGGCGAACGCAACGGCCAGCCTTAAGGTCTATGGCGGGATAGATAGTCATTGCTTGTCATCAAACCGTTTTTCGTGAAATATGCCACGTCAAAAACGATCCTAATTAGCTTTTCATCTCGTTATTCTCCCGAATTCTTATTCAGATAGTTTAAATCAAATTCTATAATTAAAAAAATGCCGAAAAAATCAGTATCTTCCAAACCTCCTGCCTTTCTTGTAGAACTACTTGAAGCTCGTTCACCATCCGGTTTTGAGGATGAGGCCCGAGCCGTCGTAGCCAAGCATGTTAAGCCTAAGGTCAGTTCCTTTGAAGTCGATGCGTTGGGCAGCTGTCATGCTACGCTGGGACAGAACGGTTCTCCAACTTTAATGATGGCCGGTCACATCGACGAATTGGGTTTAATCATTATACACGTCGACGACAAGGGATTCCTCTACTTCGACGTCATAGGTGGTCACGACCGCACACTCATATCAGGTCGCCGAGTATCCATCTTGACGAAAAACGGTGAAGTGAAAGGAGTCACGGGTAAGAGGGCAATTCATCTTATGACCCCCTCGGACCGACGAAAAGTTCCCGAACTGCATCAAATGTGGATCGACATCGGAGCGAAGGACAAAAAGGAGGCTTTATCCAGAGTGAGGATCGGCGACCCTGCTATATACGATCATGCCTTCGAGCCCTTGCATGGTTCATTGGCTGTAGCCCGAGCCTTTGACGATAAGACAGGAGCTTACGCAGTTAACGAAGCCTTGCTTCGCTTGGCAAAGGGGCGAAAACCCGCCGCCAAAGTGGTTGCGGTATCTACTTCACAGGAAGAGATCGGAGTTCGCGGGGCTACCACTTCTGCGTATCTGGCCGATCCCGACGTGGCTCTAGTTGTCGATGTCAGTCACGCGACCGATCACCCTGACGCGGATCATCGCAAGTACGGAGCATTCACCCTTGGCGGTGGTCCTATTATTACTCGTGGAGCAAATGCGCATCCTGCTGTCTTCGAGAGACTTTATGATTGCGCTCAACAAGAAAAGATTCCCGTCCAAATCGAGGCTGACCCACGACCCACCGGTACGGATGCACGTGCTATTCAAGTTGCCCGAGCGGGAGTTCCCACGGGAATCATAGGCATACCCCTTAGATACATGCACACTCCAAGTGAAGTCATTGACCTTGACGATCTCGAAAATGTGGTTCGCCTACTCGTATCATTTGCTCGTTCGCTTAAGAAAAACGAACGATTTTCCTAAAACCATTTTAAAGTTTACTTTCTGTGTCCTTTAAGCACTTGAATCCCTAACTTAATTCTTCGGGAATAGAAGCAATACATAAACTGCGATTATGCAGCGTCCCGCTTCTTCTGTGCAATCACCTTAATTTTAGCCTTCGCCTTGCCTCGCAATACAGCTCCATTAATTAAGACCTCCATGGGTTCGTCCATTTCGGGAATGTCGTACATTACGTCTAGCATGGCATTCTCCATTATTGAACGTAGGGCTCGTGCGCCGGTCTTGAGTTCAATGGCTTGCTTGGCTATCTCGACAACCGCATCTTTCGTAAAACGAAGTTCTGCTCCTTCCATGGAAAAGAGCTTGCGATACTGCTTAATAAGAGAATTTTTAGTGTCTTGAAGAATTCGTACGAGATCTTTTCGAGAAAGTTCGTTTAGAACCGAAACCACGGGTAAACGACCAATGAACTCTGGGATCAGTCCATACTTTACAAGGTCCTCGGGACGAACCTCCGCCAATAGTTCCTTTTCGCTTTTGCGACCTTCCGAACTGTATCCAACCGTTCGGTTTCCCGTGCGTTCTTCGATGATCTTGTCTAGATCAACGAATGCCCCACCACAAATAAAAAGTACGTTGGATGTGTCGAGCTGGATGTATTCTTGATTAGGATGCTTCCGCCCGCCTTGAGGAGGGACATTGCAAATCGTGCCCTCTAGGATTTTGAGAAGAGCTTGCTGGACGCCTTCCCCGGAAACGTCTCGGGTAATTGAAACATTGTCCGTTTTCCGACCTATCTTGTCGATCTCGTCGACGTAAATAATACCACACTGGGCCTTTTCGACGTTTTGGTCAGCCGATTGGAGGAGGCGAAGTATTATGTTTTCGACGTCATCTCCGACATAACCTGCTTCAGTAAGGGTAGTGGCATCCGCGATGGCGAAAGGCACATCGAGCAACCTGGCCAAGGTCCGGGCAAGGTAAGTCTTCCCACTTCCTGTTGGTCCGAGGAGCAAGACGTTGCTTTTCTCAATTTCGACTTCGCTCAGATCACTGTCGAGGAAGGGATCGACCTTGGGTAAGTCCTCGCCGCCCACTCCAATTTCCATCGCGAGGCGCTTGTAGTGATTATAAACGGCTACCGAAAGAACCTTCTTTGCGTGTTCTTGCCCTATGACGTGGTCATCCAAATAACTCTTGATAGCTGCTGGTTTAACAAGATTGAAGACTGGTTTGGGGTCAGTTCCAGAGGGTTTGCTCTCTTCTTTCTCGCCGAGTTCGCGGTCAATTATAGTTTTGCAGACCCGAACGCAGGAATCACAAATGAACACACTAGCTGGACCGGCAATCATTTTTCGTACTTCTCCGTGCGGTTTGCCGCAGAAGGAGCAAAAATTAATTTTTGTGGGACGAGCCATGGTGAAAATACCTACGAAAGTCTTATTCAGTTTTCTTTGCTGCAATCACCTCATCGACCAAGCCGTAGTCCTTGGCTTCGTCTGCCGTCATATAATAATCCCTGTCTGAATCTTTTTCCACTTGATCGGCGGTTTTGTCACTATGCTTGGCAAGGATGTCGTTAATGGTCTTACGCCAACGCAGAATCTCCTTTGCGGCAATCGAGATGTCGGAGGTTTGACCACCAGCTCCACCGCTTGGTTGATGGATCATTATGCGACTGTTAGGCAAAGCGAAACGCTTGCCTTTCGTTCCCGCAGCTAAAAGAACTGTGCTCATACTCGCAGCCATACCGAGACAATAGGTGACGATGTCGCATTGCATGAAATTCAAGGTGTCGTAAATGGCCATGCCGTCGGACACGCTTCCACCGGGAGAATTGATATAGATGTGAACGTCCTTCTTCGGGTCTTCCATTTGGAGAAATAGAAGCTGGGCGATAATCGAATTCGCTACAAAATCGTCAATTGGCGTGCCGATAAAGACAATCCGATCCCGCAGCAGGCGACTGTATATGTCCCAGGCCCGCTCTTGGCGACCTTCGCGTTCATAAACGTGGGGAAGAGGTAAATACGCTCCCATAATATTATATTTAGTTAAATGATGATAAGTTCTAGTGCGAGGCTCAATGTTTATCGCCATCTTCGATTTCGCAAACTTTCTCAGTACTTTTTTCTGCGATCAAGTCGATTGTCTTGTCGTGCAAGACATCTCTTTGGAGCCGAGAAAGGCGCCCTCTGTCGGCAGTCAGTTCCTTAATATAAGCTTGCGGGTCGACGCGTCTGGACATGGCTTCACGGGTTGCCGCTTGGGCCAGATCCTCGTTCGTGACCTTGACCTCTTCTTTTTCAGCTATTCTTCCTAATATAATGCCAATTTTGACTCGGGCTTGCCCGTTACTTTGTGCCTGTTTCCAGAGTTCGTCTTTCTTGGTCTCAATTTCACCTCGGTCCACTCCCTGTTCCATTCCGCTTTGGGCCATTCCTTGAAAGATTGCATTGGCTTCGTCTTCGACTGCCTTTTGAGGGAGGGGGAAGTCTTCGGAATCGAGGAGGTTCTGCGTAATCTGGTTTCGCTTTCCATTCAGGTTTTGGTATTCCTTGCGTTGCTCCAGGTCCTTTCCAATCTTCTCCTTGAGCTCATCTAAGGTTTCCATTTTGACTGCCTTGAGAAAATCTGGGCTGTTAGGGTCAGGAGCATTCTTTTCGCGAACTTCATGAACTTCCAATTCGAAAGATACTGACTTTCCTGCAAGCGGTGGAATTTCGAAATCATCGGCAAAGTCCTCAGTCACCGTCTTCTTGTCATCGACCTTCATATCGATCAATCCATTCGAAATAGCCTTAACGCCCATCTCCGCTTCGGAGCCCGCTTCCTCCCAAGTGTTTGCTTGCTTTCCGTACATGGGCTTTTCGGGAACAATTTCGGCTACGGGTTTGCCTTCGAGAGAACCTTCGTACGAGCACTTCACATAATCTCCCTTTTCGATTGGCCTTTCGACGATTTCGTAACTGGCTCTTTGCTCACAAAGGTTGGTCAGCTCTTTTTCGACCTCCTCGTCGGAGACTTCGGTTTTGCTTATGGACAATTGATAACTTTCGTAATCTGGAAGCTCGAAGTCGGCCTCGATGTCCACGGTTACTTCGACAGTTGCAGCATTGCCAGAGTCGACTTCTCCGGCATCCACTTTAAGGACGGAATGCACTCTCAGGTCGTCTCGTTTGAGTACCGCTTCATAGGCATCCGTGGACACTTGCCGCTTCAATTCCTCATTCATTTGCTTGCCGAAACGGCTACGAATGACGCTTGGAGGCACTTTGCCTTTTCGAAAGCCTGGGATATTAGCTTGGTTTGCAAAATCTTTGCACACCTTCTTTTCCCTCTCTGCAACTTCTTCGGCTTCGAAAGTGATGGTCGCAACTTTGCGGGCGTCACCCGCATCTTTCAGCTCAATTTTCACAATAGGAATAGGTTCTTTAAATATTCGTCAATTAATTGGGTGCATGTTTAATTCTTAGGCTAGCTATCCTAGTGGTAAGATCATGGAACATATAGAATATGACTACATCTTTTAAGGGCACGAAGCCTTGAAGGTCAACGAGATTCAGTACCTTAAATCTGCCTTGGGGGAGAAGGGAAACGTGAAAGAGAGACTGAAACCACCACCCCTGTAAGGGCTTTGAGTTCGGCAATAGCTTTGCGGATTCCGAGTGGAGAAATATCTCTAAACTGGACTATCGGGTTTCCGGTTTTTGAATTTATACCGATGATCTGAAAACTCTCCTCGTCTAGAAGATCTTTAAGTTCGTCTATCTTCACCCCGGACTTGAGAGTGACCTGAGCTTCGGACGCTCGAAAATATCGGAAGACCCGTTCGACCTTACTCGTACTTCGCTCTTCGCTTGCGAGTTCTTCTTCAACCAGAATAAATAACCGTTCAGACCGAAAGGAGCCAGCCGATTCCAGCACCCATTTTTTGACGAAAGGGGGATGCTCGGTGACATTTCCTTCGTAGTGTACAACAACTGCATTTGGAAAATCCTCTCCAAGTTCAGGTGGGACGGAAGGGAACGGCTTTCCGCCAACCGCTGTTTTCCTCGAATCGTAGTTGCCTGGCAAGTTCGCCATTTGCTCGTTTTTCTTTTGTAACGCAACCCGCACAAGAATGGATGACGCAACCACACCAATGGTAACTCCCACCCAGATTGCCACCCGCCTTTCACTTTTCGATAAACCCATTTCCTGGACATCTCATGCCGGGTTCGCCATTCCGAGGAAAGGCTAAACCACTTAAGGAACCTTAACTTTAAGCTGCAAGCACCGTTCATCTTCTCGCAAAAGGTTGATCTCGCTTCAATATTTCTTCATCAAATTCAGTTTTACGTTATTTTTTGATTCAGTCCAAGCTCTTCTATGCTTTTATCCACTACCGAGATTCGTGTCCGATATGCTGAAACTGACATGATGGGCGTCGTCTACCACGCCAACTACTTCACTTGGTTTGAAGCAGCCCGAATTCAGTTGCTCGACGAACTCGGACTACCTTATCGAGAACTAGAAAGACGCGGTTACTTGCTTCCCGTACTGGAATGTCAGGCGAAGTTTATCCTTCCCGCTCGGTTCGACGATAGCCTGCGCGTTCAAGTACTAATCGAAGAGCTTCCCGTTGCCCGCATAGAAGCCCGTTACGAGGTGCAACGTGAAGAGCATACGCTTGCCACCGGTCGCACCACTCACGCCTTCATGTCTCCCGAAGGTAGAATAATTCGACCACCCAAGGAATTTTCGACAAAAGCTTTTGCCGCATTCGATAAAACCAAAGGGCCAATTTAGGGCAAGCCCTCTAATCCATCCATGCACTAGGGTGCAACTTAGACGGATCGGTTTTTTCGTTCTCGGAAAAGTAAATCGCCATGCGCAAATAGGGCAGGCGATAATCTGGAACATCGGGCTTCTTCGCTTTTATATCCTCCATCAATGATTCCGCTGACCTCCCCTGCAGTTGATACAACTCACGAATCCCGATGTCCATAAGGTCTCGGGCAGCCCTTACATCCATACGGGGCACTCGCATTACCGGAGAAGCCAAAGCCTCACGATCAACCTTTTTCTTCTTCTTTTTTAAATTAGCCCCACCAAGGAGCGCCTCCAAAGGCAAAATGTCTTTCAACGCCATATGGGCATGGTTCATCTCCCGAATTCCACTCTGTCGCAATCCAAAACGCTAAATACCCTTGCCTGGCGATACCTTCCAAGTTGATAGTTATAAAATTTCCAGAAGCGGGTATAGTTTAGTGGTAAAACGTGAGCTTCCCAAGCTTGAATCGAGGGTTCGATTCCCTCTACCCGCACCAAGCCTTAAAATGTAGAGATCTCAGCCGGAAAAGCCTTTCCCCCTAGACTGGGGTTTCACAAGGTGTTCATTAGGGAAGCGGAGGATTGGTTTGCCGAAGTCATCGTTGCCGATTATGGCATCTACAATTTCTTCGGGACGGTGCGACTCGAGGTAGTGCTTTTGTCCCGGGAAAAAACGGCGGGTGTATTTATCCAGGAGGGTTTTCATGTCGCCGAAATGCCTTAAATCCCTGGTCTTGGCGCGTTCCAGAGCTTCCTGGAAAGAAGTGTCGACGAGTATCCTGTAATCGAATGCATTTGCGATCTCACGCCTGAACAGCATTACACCCTCGAACAGGAGTATGGCATCTGGGGATGCAAAAATCGGATCAGGCTGTTTGGTAGCTCCTTGTGCGTGGTCGTAGACCTCTGGCACGTAACTAAGATTTCCTCCAGGACCCAGAGGATTCAGCACGTGTTTGCGGACCGCCGAGTAATCAAAGGAGTCCTCGACGTACCCCTCGACGGACATCACCCCACGTCGATGCCTGATTTCGGGAGGATTGTGAAAACCGTCGATGCCAGTGCGTATCACCTCTCGATTAATTTTACGCAGAATTATAGCTAATTCATCGGCAAAAACGGTTTTTCCTGATGCGCTGACACCGTCTATCCCCACTCTGAGAGGGTGGGGGAGTTTGATTGTCTCCAACCTATGGGCGATAGCTTGTAGGATGTCCGTTCGAGGCTGATTCTCCATGTTTTAATCAATGAGCGTAAATTCT
>PCBO01000139.1 GCA_002730975.1 Opitutia bacterium | reverse complement strand
TCAGCTCAAAATGCGAATCATCATTCAGCATGCATTCAATATTGTCGTAGGAGAGAATTAGTAAGCGTTTTGAAAAAATCTCCAGAAAAACCATGCGCGAGCAAGTGCCGACACTCCAAAATTCGCAAAAAGGGCACGAAATATTTCGTCATAAAATGCTTGCTTTAACGAAATGTTTCGTCAGTCATTCCCATTGGCGATGACAAAGAAATCAAATAACCAGAAACCCACTGACGCTGAAATGAATATACTGGGCGTCATTTGGAAACATAAATCCACCACCGTGCGAAAGGTATTCGATGACTTGAGTAAACGACAGAACATTGGCTACACCACGGTCCTGAAGCTCATGCAGATCATGACCGACAAAGGCCTGATTGAGCGTGACGTATCTGTTCGACCGCAGGTCTACCGATCCGCACGACCACCCCAAAAAACCCAGCGAATGATGCTTCGGGAATTGGTCGATTGTGCGTTCGGCGGCTCGGCAGGTCCGTTGGTATTGCAGGCACTCTCCATGCAAAAGTCCTCTCCGGAGGAATTGCAAAAGATTCGTGAACTTCTCGATAAAATGGAGGACAAAAACCTATGATGCCTCACGATTTCACTCTCATTTCCGCACTGGGTTTGGCCATTGTGCACTTCTTGTGGCAGGGCGCGATCATCGGGTTGGTGTCCGCGGCCTTGCTTCATGGCCTGCATCAAAGGTCGCCGCAAGCACGCTACGCCATCACCTGCGGTTCGATGATCGCGTGCCTGGTGGCCTTCATCGCAACCTTCCTCTGGCTCATGCCATCGGCTAACACATTTTCCGGAGCGGAAACCGCACCGGTTCTGCCCGCCACTCCAACCTCCATCAGGTTGCTTACCGAGTCGAACAGCAACGTTGTGGAAATCGTGGCCTGGGGCTGGGTGATTGGGGTCCTCATGATGATGGGGCGGTTCACCCGTCACTGGCTTTGGTCTCGCCGATTGAGGACCCGCATGATCTCCGAACCTGATGAGCAATGGCAACGAACCTTTCATGCGCTCGAGGAGGAACTCGGCATCTCGAAGGGTGTACGACTATTGCGGAGCGGTCTGGCTGAAATCCCCATGGTCATTGGCTGGGTTGCTCCAATAATCTTGGTCCCGGTCAATGCTTTCACTTCGCTCACGCCTGACCAATTGCGTTCGATTCTCGCACATGAACTCGCTCACATTCGGCGTCATGACCATTGGGTCAATATGTTTCAGGGCTTGATTGAGATCATTTTATTTTTTCACCCCGCCGTCTGGTGGATTTCGAAGCAGTTGCACATCGAACGTGAATACTGCTGCGACGACTCATCGGTGACCGTCATCGGTGACCCGAAAATTCTAGCAGGGGCACTCACCCAATTGGAGGCGTTACGAATATCGAGTCCCACGAATGCCCTTGCGGCAAACGGGGGCTCGTTCATGGAGCGCATTACCCGAATTCTTGGCACACGACGGAAACCGAAAGAACTGAAAACTATGAAAACTAAAATCAACACACTGGGAACAATCATCGCGGCATTCCTGTTTCTAGGTGGCTTGTTCCTTGTTCAGGCCCAAGTAGACATCCTGGCCAAGAAAAATGAACGGAACCCCACTCCTTCCCCGGAAGTCGATCACCTCCTTGGCAAAAAAGAAGACTGCGGAGCCAATGACGACCAGCTTCAATTTCACCAATGGCAGAAAAAGGTAAATTGCCTATCATGCCACGGAACTGAAAAGAAAAAGACCGACTGGAAGCTTTTCCCTCTTCATAAGACTATACAGGGAAATCTTTCGGAAAAGAAATGGTTGAAACAGACAAATTGTTTTTCGTGTCACAAGCCTGAAGCAGGCAAAGGCATGCTGCTCTGGCCAAGCCTGCATAAATTCAATCACCCGAAGAAAAACACACTCAAATGAAACAACTACTGCTCTCAATAATCGCAAGCCTGGTGTTCGCCGGTTGCACTCCCGCGCTTCACAAGGCGGCAAGGGAGGGCGATGCCGACAGGGTTAGGAAATTACTTGATGCCGGGGCCGACGTTAACGGAAGGAACTCATCCAAGGCCGTCAAGTTATTGAGCGGCGGCACTCCTCTTCAATGGACTTCCTTGCATTATGCCGCTTATTATGGCCACCTGGAAATCGCCGAAATCCTGATCTCTCGCGGGGCGGATCTGGATGCCGATGATCCATATTATTCCACCCCTCTGTACCTGGCCGTCGAGGAGGGTCACCCGGAAGTGGTCGAGTTCTTGATCTCCAAGGGAGCGAAAGTAAACGTAAAGAGCTCTAGCTCGGGATACACCCCCTTGCATCGTGCGGCATGGGGGCCCGTGGCCTTGATGCTTCTGGAAAAGGGCGCGAAGGTTAATGCCCGAGACAACGACGGCAAAACAGCATTGGATCAAGCCACTTGGTCGGATAACGGTGGAACGGCCGCTCTTCTTCGCAAACACGGAGGCGAACACGGGACGATTGATAGCGCTGCTTACGGTGGAGATATTGAAGCGGTCAAAGGTTTCTTGGCCAATGGTGTGGAGGTGAATGTGAAAGGAGGTTCGATAATGGGGACTCCTTTGCATTATGCGGCTCAGGCGGGTCACTTGGACATCGTCGAACTGCTTCTGGCCAAAGGCGCGGAAGTGAACGTGACGATTCAGGTCGAAGGTGGTGTTTTTAACGGCAAAACACCGATGGACAGGGCCCATTCCTTCAACCATACCAAAATCGCCGCCCTTCTCCGCAAACATGGCGGCAAGACGGGTGAGGAATTCGCCGAAAAGTTTAAGGATTATTTCGTGGGAACCATTAAAATCAGGTTCCACCAGGCGGAACTTTCAGAGGACCGCAAGCGCGTACCGTGGACGGGATATGGAGTGGATGGCGGATTTCCGAGGACGGTTGTGACCGCCGTGGAGATCACCAACGCCTCCGGCACCTACTCCCTTCCCGCGAACATGGTGAATGATCTCGGCGATCCCAACATCGGACACGTACACGTCAGGCAAAATGGAAAACTGTTGGAATTCTCCATGAACAACAGCGACGGAGCAGGAGGACATGACGCCTTGTTTAAAGTCGATTTGGCAAAAGCTCAGGCTTGCCGTTTCGTGAAGGTGGCCATCGATGACGATCACACGAAAACCCACAACTGGACAGCTCTCAAGAAGCACCGATAATCCCAAGGGGCGCAAGTCGCCCTCGCCTCAGTGGTCCTTTTTGAGGTGCTCGGAGATGACGTCGCGTCCGAAATCACCATCGAAGTCACGCCACGCCGAATGGACGTGGCCTCCGCTCCGGTTGTCGAACTCGATCAGGTATTCCTTGGTCTGGATACGGTAGTGCGGGACATAGCCGCCGGACGGCGCGGCGAAGGAAAAGCTCATGGAGGAGGTATCGAGGATCTTCTTGCGCCCGTCGATTTGTTTGAACAACTCGGGACGGTACTTGCCTGCAAAAACAAGCACGAGTTCTGACAATTGCTTTTTTTGGGCGGGATTGAGACCGGAGTGGGCAATGCCTGCTTGCGGAAGGTATGCCTTGCGGGAAACGCTTGCCGTTGCTCCCGGGCCCTTGCCTCGTTCGATACCGGCAAGTTTTTTCTGTTTTGCCGAAAGGGAGTTGACCAGAGATAGTCCCAATGCCCGTTCCTTTTTGAACACTTCAAGGCCCTTGTGCTCTCCCTTGGTGATCCTTATGGGAGAAGACCCCCAGAAGGAAGGAGTAACGGAAAAGTTCTTTCCTTCCCCAAGGGTGCAATTGATGGAGAGGTGGTGACCCTCGAAGCGCCAGCCCCAGGTTGACTCGACCGAGGGCTTACCGAAGATCGAGATGAAATAAAGGTGCATCGGGTTGTTCGGAGCATTGAGTTTTTTTTTCAAGCCGTGGATCAAGCGGATGTTTTCCTGCTCCTGAAAAGCATCCGAGGTCAGTAGAAGAGTGAGCATCTGCATGACGGGTTCGCGTTGTTTCTTCGACAGTTGGCTGAGCGAGATTCCCGATCGTTTTGCCCAGTTGGGAAAGAAGTGCCAAACGTCCCGGGTCTTGTCGCCGAAGGCATAGGTAGCATCAGCCTTTTGCTCGAACTCGAGGGACGCTAGGAGCTGGCCAGCCGCTTGAGCCATGGCTGCGGCCGCTCGCTCATCCTTGGCTTGGGTTATGATCGGCGAAGTGCAGACAAGGGTAGCAAGGAGGAAGCGTACGATGGATGAACTCATATGACAGGTGGGCCAGTTAGTTGTTTTTATCTTTATCTTAAGTTTTTTAATTAAGATCTTAAATTGCCTGACCATCTGATCTGCGTTCTGCAAACCTAATTTCCAAAATGGAGAAAATCATTTTTCGAATGCCATTCATTACACGGGGATGCAATAGTCAGGGCGACCGTCAAGTTCCTGACCCGTTAACATGCTCGCCCGTTGACTTTTGCAATGGATGTTGAAAAAATGGCACACCCTTCGATGAATAGTCTCGGACAAAATGATCACGCCAAAAGGTTACTGTCTGCCGGTCTTGGTATTGCCTTGTTCCTTCTTTCTTTCGAAAACTTTTGCTTCGGACAAGAACCCGACGGGTTCCCCAGGCTAGAGAGCCCAAACGAATTAGACCGCTTCATCCTCCATGGGATGAAGGAAGCAAAAGTATCAGGCTTGGCTGCGGTTGCGGTAAAGAAGGATGAGGTTGTCTGGTCTGGCTACTACGGGTGGGCGAACCGCGAGCAAAAGATTCCCGTGACCAAGGAGACTCTCTTTCAGGTTGCATCGGTTTCCAAACCCGTCACCGCCTGCGCCGTGATGCAACTGGTTGAGCAAGGGAAGCTATCTCTGAACGCGGATGTCAACGAGGTACTCCCCTTCCCCGTCCGGAATCCCAAGCACCCGAAGGTTCCGATCACCTTGATACATCTCCTAACCCACACCTCCGGGATACGAGACAACTGGAACCTGTTGGAGAAAACTTGGGTGAAAAATGGCGACTTCGCTAAGCCGCTGGGCGTGTCTCTAGCGGCCTACCTCCAACCCAAGGGAGAATACTACAGCGCCAAGAAAACCTTTTATCAGTGGACCCCGGGGACAAAAAGTCAGTACAGCAACGTCGGCGTGGCCTTAGCCGCCTACTTGGCCGAGGTGAAGGCCAAGGCTCCTTTCGAAACTATCTGTCAAAAAGGCATCTTCGAACCGCTCGGCATGAAGGGAAGTTCGTTTCGACTTGAGGGCATGGACCAAACGAAAATCGCAATGCCTTACGGCTTCAAGAAAAAGACCGGCAAATTCAAGCCATTGGGCCATCACGGATACCTTGACTTTCCATCAGGCACCTTGCGGGTCACTGCCCCGCACTTGGCTCGTTTTCTCTTGTCCTTCATCGGGGACGGGCAACTCGAAGGAACGCGCTTATTGAAAACGGAGACCGTTCTTCAAATGCGAAAGGTTCCGTTTCCCAAGGCTGACTCGAAGCAGGGACTGGTCTGGTATTATGATAAAATGGGTGGAGTCAAGACGATGGGACACGACGGTGGTGATCCAGGGGTATCAACGTTCATGCAATACCGACTGAAGGACGGTGTTGGTTATATCATCCTGCAAAACGGGGAACCCAAGAGCGGGAAATTCGAGCAAGCCCTCGGCCAGCGCCTAATGAAATTCGCCGAGGTAAATTAAGGAGAAAACATCGCAAAAAACCTTTCAGGTAATAAATGCGGGATAATTGTTCCAGCTTTGACTGAACAATATTTCCACAATGTCGAAAAAAATATCATTACTGGTGCATTTTTTGCCCTTCGACTTCTTTCCGTTGAAGATTGACCCCTTGGTCTGCATTCTATACAGAATTTACGCTTGAATATGGGGGTCGGTAGCTCAATCGGTAGAGCAGTGGCCTTTTAAGCCATTGGTTCCGGGTTCAAGTCCCGGCCGGCCTACCACATACCCCAAGGAAAAAACTTAATCTTCCACGGAGCTTGTGGGAGCAATGATTTTTCAGAAAATGAAGTAGTCAGCAATCTTGTAAAGAATTGCTCAGTTGGGCCGAAGGTTAATCAAAAAACCTTGGGATGCGTTAAAGATTTAAGAATTTCGTCCGATTCTGTCTATTGTCCGCAAGGAGGTGGGCGTAGAGCACATGGAGGTGTAAGTAGTCCGATTAATTACAAAGAATATGCCTAGCTCAATGCTGAGCAGATTGCAGGATTTTTATGATAGCCCATGTAAACCATGATTTAACCGGTCTCGCCTTCGAGACACACCGCGCACGATTGGAGATGGAATCTTCAGTGGCAAAGCTTTCTTCGGGTAAGCGTATAAATAACGCTAAGCACGACGCCGGAGGATTTCAGCAGGCGGCAAAGTTGGGTTCTCGACACAAGAGAGACGTTGCCTCGATGCAAAACCTCCAAAATCTTGTCTCTTATTCCCAAATTCAAGACGGCTCTCTAGAAACAGTCGGAAAAATTATAAATCGTATGAACACCTTGGCAACAAGGGCCCTTGACGTGACCTCCACCGACTCGGATCGAGAGAACTACAACAAGGAATTCATTGAATTGGCCGTCCAACTGGATGAGATAAAGTCAGAAACATTCAACGGTATGGATGTATTCGGAGCCGGAGGATTCAGCGACGACAAACAAGAATTCATCGATAGTTTGAAAAATGGATGGCTAAAAAGGTCGGAGGCGTTGATAACGGCGCAATACGGATGGTCGGTAAAAGCTTCCGATACTTGGAATCTTATAGTCAATGAAAACGACACGGGTGGATACGCAGCATTCGTAATGACCTCAGCCGTAACTTCTCCCGGGCCAACTTTCGGTACCGCAGATGTAATTGAAATGCAATTCGACCTGCCTGACTTCAACGCACCCCACACTCAGCCGACATCCGAGGCCGATCGAGTCGTTGCCCATGAAATGGTACATCTCATGCAAGCCCAAAACTCCTATTTTGGGGATTTAACCGGAGACGGAACAAGCCGTGCGAGTTGGTTTAAGGAAGGGTTGGCCGAATTTATTCATGGAGCGGACGACCGCGTATTAGGCATATTAGGCAATGCACCGACAAGTGGAGACATAGATGCCCTTTTGGCCGCAGTGGGAACAGGTAATGAAAGTTGGACGACCAACGAACAATACGGGGCCGGCTACTTGGCTGCTAGATACCTGCACAGCCAAATACAAGCTGCTGGGCAATCTGGCGTAAAACATCTTACTCAGTGGATGAAAACGGAGTTCGACGCCGGTAACGGCGCAGCTGCAGGCGGTTTGGACAAATACCTCCAAACCTTCACCTCATACGCCGACAACAACGCATTCATTGCTGACTTCAAGAGTGCCAATGGTAGAAATTTCGTAAATACGCAAATCGTACCCAATTTGTCCAATGGTGACACGGGTTCAATTGCTGGAAGCGATGCAGGAGGAGGAGGTGCTTTGAATGGTCAATCCGTAGTTCCGGATACTCCCGGAACCGCAGGAAGTTCTCCGATATACGAAGTAGAAAAGGGAAGCTTGGCCGCGACCATAGATGGCTCGGGAGAAACTTGGAATCTTCAATCCGTCAATACGATTACGGTCAGTGATACAGCAACTTATAACCTCGAGAGCATAACCAATGCCCGAGGAACCCTCACACAACTCACGGCTTGGATGGAAAACTTGGCCACTGAACGCGCACTGGTTGGAGCAAACCTTAGCCGACTTGAGAAGGAAATGGATAACTTGAGCCGAAAAATGGGAAGCAGGGAAATGGCCGTAAGTAGGATTCAAGATACCGACGTAGCGCGCGAAAGCACTAAGTTAGCCTCCAACCAAGTGAAATTGCAGGCAAGCGTGGCAATCTTGGCCCAAGCCAAGCAGACGAACGTGTTGTTGGCCGATCTCGTAAGGGGCGTAAACGTAGGCGGATAGGGGGATCCCCTTACCCTTCCTCCTCGCCCAAAGCGAGCCTTGCGATCCCCTTCAAGTCGAGCTTACCCGTGGGCAGCATGGGAATTTCGTCCACCGTCTTGATTTCCTTGGGAATCCACAAGTTGGCCAAACCCGCCTCGGAAAGGCGCTTCCTCAAGTCATCGAAATCCACCTCGGGTACAGCCAACAATACGAGGCTCTCTCCTTTTGCAGGGTCGTCCTTGCTGCCGATTGCGACGAGGGGCTTGTCGCTTTCCTCTACGCCCAATGCCTTAGCAACAGCTTGCTCAACTGTGCCGTGCGGCACCATCTCGCCACCGATCTTGGAAAACCGTGAAAGGCGACCCTCGATAAACAGAAAGCCGTCCTCGTCGAACCGGCCGAGGTCGCCCGTGTGAAACCAGCCGTCTCCCGGCAATACCTCGAGGGTTCTTTCGGGTTCCCCCAAGTAACCACCGAAGACGTTTGCCCCGCGGAAGCAAAGCAGGCCTGTTTCCGTAGGCTTGCGTGGCTCTCCCGTATCGGCATCAAGAACGCATCCGACCACGCCAGGCAACAGTTTGCCAACGGAACCTTTTCGAGTACCCTCATCAGGCCGGTTGATGCTCAACACGGGGGAAGTTTCAGTCAGGCCATAGCCCTCCAAGTATTGGCAATCGAAGTCATTCCGCCATTTGTCGGCAAAACCGTCGGGAGTTTTTTCGGCACCCGACACGATAAAACGCACACTGGCAAAGTCTTCCTCCGTTCCTTTCCTTAAAAAAGGCCGTAAAAAGGTGGGAGTACCCAACAAGACACTCACTTTTTGCTCGCGAATTGCCGTCAGACCTTTTTTCACCTCAAGAGGAGAAGGCACAGTCACCAACTTGATTCGAGCGAAGAAAGCAAACCATAAGGTTACGGTAAAGCCGAAACTGTGAAAAAGCGGGAGGTTACCCAGTAAGGTCTCGCCTTCCGGAATTATCGCTATGCGCCTGATTTGCAGGCAGTTGCTCAGTAGATTTCGGTGGGACAAAGCAACGCCCTTAGGCATCCCCGAACTTCCACTGGTGAAGAGCAAGCCCGCCTCGGAATCTCCACCCTTACGAGGAATATTGAGCAGGGAGTTCGCCAAACAGCAAGGCAAAGCGAGAACCAAAGCTCTGCGCATAAGACGAAGCTTGGAACCGCGTATCTCCTTCAATGCGACACCGACGTCCAGATAACCGGGAATCCATGGAAAATCTTTTAATTTCGCCCGAACTTTTTCGGCGCTCAGCAACAAGTCGATACCCGCTCGCTCAATGGAACTTTCCACCGCCGCCCTGCCCAGAGAGAAATTAAGGTTCACGGGCACCTTGTCTGCAAAAACCACTGCCAGATTCGCAATCACTCCACCTATACCGGGAGGAAGCACGATACCCACTCGCTTTGCGGACGTCGTCTTTTTCAGTCGATCAGCCAACAAGGTGGCCAAAACCAACAATCCTTTCGCATCCACCTCGGTGGGATTGGCTACCGCGTAATCAACTACCGCAACACGCTTGCGATCTGCATGCAAGGATCGGAATATCTCAAGAGCCAAGTTACTGGCCAAAGTCTTTTCGTGCGTACTATCAAAAGATGCATCATCCGCATCGACTATTTGACCATTTTCACTCACGACAAATCACTAATTCCGAAGATCTGCGATGTAGCGAGAAAAAAACTACTCCGTCAGCAAAACAGACTGATTTTAACTACCACAAAAGCTTGTCTAAGCCAAGAAAGTATCCCAGGCAACTGATACGACGATCCAGTCCGTTATATTATTAAAAATGGCAAGACAATGAGGAAGTTAGCCAATGATTTCTCTGGATTGCTCTGTCGAACTACACTCCTCCCAATGACAGGGACTAACTAAAGTTATGTTTGCAAAGCCCCCTGTCACCTGGTGGAGTAACTGAAAATCAGTTCCCCACCCAAATTATAGTCACCATGCCCTGACCAGCATTCGAACCAGCTATATTACTCTGATTAGTGCCTCCATTGAAGGAACCGCCGCCACCGCCAGCACCCCAAGTCGACGACGAATAATTGTTGCCACCACCGCCTCCGTTGTAACCACCGCCACCGCCACCAGCACCGGAATTATCGGACATACCACCGCCTCCGCCAAAACCACCGTCGCCAGCATTGCCAGAAGTATAAGAAGTAGTTTGGTGCGTGAATTCACCACCCTTTCCCCCATTTGTGGGGGATTCACCACCCTTTCCTTCTGGATTTCTTAGATTCAATCCATTGGCTCCGTTACTCAGCCATCCGGCACCACCGCCACCAGTAGAATAACTAGATAAATTTAGTCCACCAGCACCACCACCGCCATTGGTTCCACCAGCTCCATTGCCAGTGCCTCCAGTAGAATTAATGCACACTGCCGTGGCGGATCCTTGACCACCGTTACCCGCCTGCGCTTGGCCACCACCACCACCGGCAATGATTAAAGGTTGATTCGGGGAAAGATAAACGAAAGTTCCACCACCTCCTCCAGCACCATAGCCTGCTCCAGATCCAGAGCCTTGAGCTGTCTGTTCTCCCATCTGACCAACAAGTAATCGGACCACCGAACCTGCCGAAAGAGCCAAGTTACCTGTAATTTTTGCTCCTTTCCCTCCATTTTCACCGCCGCCCTTCGCTCCCCAAGCCTCGATGGCGTAAATCCCAGTTGCGGGTACAGTCCACTCTTGTATACCTTGGGTATTGATCGTTACCTTACCCGCAAGAGTGCTGTTGCTACTGGAATAACTGGCGTCAACTTGTGCTTGAGAAGGTCCAAGGCGACCGGACGCTCCTGCATTCGTGAAATTCCAAGGACCAGAAGGCACGGCAGCTACGTTCACCGTGCGGGAAACGTTTGTAGCTGTATTACCGGCGGCATCAGAAACGCTGTACGTCAAAACGTTGACGCCCGTGGCGTTGACGTCCACCGACCCCAAAACAGTCACATGATTCGAAAGGTTACCATCAAGAGTATCGATCGCGGTAGCTCCGGGATCATTCCAAGAAGTGTTTAAGGCGTGCGAAACGTTGGCATCTCCGATCAAGGTAATGACTGGAGCCGTGGTGTCGACCACCGTGACCGTTCTTACTTTCTCGACAGCTGGGTTGCCGCCCACGTCGGAAACATTGTAGGTGACGTTGTGATCTCCTGAAGCGGTATCGTTGAAGTCGTGGCCTGCCACGACTATGGAAGCAGTCAAGTTACCGTCCAGAGCGTCTAGGGCGGTGGCTCCGGCATCGGTATAGGAAGTGGCGGCTTCGTGGATTACGGAATCGGCGCCTAGTAAAGTGATAATGGGGGAATTGGTAGCCACGGTGAAAGTGGCGGAGTTGCTAGTCACGCCACCCCAGTCGTTGCTGACTACCACACTGTAGTTGCCGTCGTTCCCCGCGTTGACGGAGCTCAAGACAAGCGTGGCATTCGTTTCGCCAGAAAGGTCGACGCCGTTCCTTTGCCACTGGTAGGTAAGGAACTTTCCGGTAGCTTCGGAAGAGAGGGTCGTTCCCATTCCTTGGAGGACAGAGACGCCAACGGGATGATTGGAAATTTCGGGCAAGAAGTACTTCACCAAGTCGGGATGCATGTTGGCAGCCGTTACGGAAGCCGAGGAAAGAGACGCGTTCAGGTCTGCCCTGACATCGGCTGCTAGCATATCTCGAGTCACGGAACCCGCCACGATGCTGTGATCGAGATCCGCCAGCACGTCGGCAGCCAAGCGTGAACGCGTAATCGTGGCGTTCAAGTCGGCGAGCACGCCGGGAGCCAGATCCGACAAATGAATAGTACGATTCAAGTCAGAAAGCACGTCGGCGGCCAAGCGTGAACGCGGAATCGTAGCGTTCAAGTCGGCGAGGACGTCGCCGGGAAGCATTTGACGGGTAATCGAGTCGGCAGACAGGAAGCCATTATTGGCCACCATTGAATCGACTGCGGCTTCACTGAGGTTGGTGTCGGTATCAGAGGAGGGTAAGCCCAATCCTATGATATCGGCTTTATTGATGGCCAGTTTACTGAAGGCTATATTGGCATTGGAGGCAATGGCGGCGTTATTCACCGTTTGGTTGAGATCTGCGAGGACTTCGGCGGAGAGCATGCTTTTGGTGACTGCGCCGGGCTCGACGGCCTTGGCGACGTTTGCCAGATTCGCCACCTCGGCGGCGAGAGCGTGAGGAACGGAGGTAATACGCTGGTCGGGTAACATGTGAAACCATTCCTGCGTGTCGGATTGGTAGAAGCGAACTTGCAGATAAAGCTCGCGATGATCGAGAAAAAGGTTGTTTGGAAAAGGTTTCATGCCCTGCCCACCCAAAAAAATGATGTAGTTGCCGCGGTCTACGGGTACGTTAATGGATCCGTTAGCATCGGCATTGCGCCAGTGCACGGTGCCATTTGAGTCGCGGAGGGTGAAGGTGAAGAGAGCGTTGCCATCGAAGTTCACACCGTTAACAGAGACCTTACCGGAGTAAGGAACAGGCGCAGCAGGCAAAGCCCAAGGCAACAAATAAAGAAAAAGAACAGGTAAAACTTTCATGACAAATTACTCCGAATGTGTTGCAGGTATAAAAATTATCATACTAAAACACATGCTGTAATCAAGCGGGAAAGCAAAATTGTGGAGCAAATCCGAAACATAAATCACTCTGGTTAAAGCCCAAGGCATTAAACTATTTTTCGATCTTCCTTGCGGCGCCGACGGCAGCCGAGGCGTGAATGAGACCGGCGCCGTAACGGCTGTCACGGCCTTCGTCACCTAAATCGGTTGCGGTGTCCTCAAGTAATTGCTTTACTTCCCAAGGATTAAGCTCCGGATTGGCCGAGAGAACAAGTGCCGCTACCCCAACCCCATGTGGTCCCGAAAAGGAGTTGCCGGCGGGACCGATCACCAAAGAAGCACCCTCCTCGGCGCTGACTGCCTTCCAACCTCGGGCCTTGGTCAAACGATTCGGTGTATGGGTCCAAACCGGGAAGCCGGTTGGAAAGGCACTGAGGTCCGGCTTGGAAAGAGGTTTGTCCTTGGGATAATCCGAGAAGAAGGCGACCTTGTCCCAGTAACAGGGACCGTGACTACTGAAAGAGACGGGCGATCGATCCCTTGCCACCCCTGCCATCGCAATCACACAAGGGATATCCTTGGGCAAGCCGATTTGCTTGCCCTCAGGCATTACTCGTCGGGATTTTGGACCATAGTTGCCTGCGCCGCCAACCGCCAAGACGCCGGCGGCGGAAAGATGTTCGAAGGCGTTGCGGTAAAGCCCTCGCAAGTGACCGAGATTGCGACCCACAATCATGAAGCTCATGGAAACGACGTCGGCGCCATTGAGAACTAGGTACTCCAAGACCCTGAAGTCGAAGGATCCCTTGATCAGCATAAGCTCGGACTGTGGTGCGACTCCCGTTTGCCAACCACTTTTGGCAGAGGTTCGACCCGCAATGATGCCGGCGCAAGCACTACCATGTGACATGGTTGATTCGCGTTCGAGAATATTTCCGGTTCCGGAAGTGAAATCGTAGCCGAAAACATCGTCGACTAAGCCGTTCTCATCGTCGTCCTCTCCATTGAGGGTTTCGTTTGGGTTTTTCCAAAGGGCAGTGGCCAAAGAAGGGGTCGGTAAAATACCCGAGTCGATCACCGCCACCGTTACGCCCTGCCCGAATGCACCTTCCTGAAGCCAGACTTCAGGTGCCTTGATCGCCTTAACGTTCCATGGAATTCTGACGTTCTTCAATCGTACTTCAGTACTCCGGGACTTCTCCTCGCGCAAATTGGCCAAGACCTTCATGGCTAACATGCCCGAAGGAGACATCGATTTAGAAGGTTTTCTCGGACGAGACAATCGATCGAGGTAGACGAAGGATACCGTTTCGTCCTCCCCCAATCGGTGTATAGCCTCGGGTTTGGCGACACAGGAAAAACCGTTGACGATCCAATACCGACTCGATCCACGAATCGAACCCGCCTTTTCCAATTCCGCCACCAAGCCCTTGATATTTTCCCACGAATCGTCCGCCTTCTTCCTCAACAATGCGAGAGTTTCTTTACGATTTTTCGATCGAGGAAGGTTCGACTTCGCCTTGCAGAAAGCCTCTCGATCGCCCGCCATCCTGAACAACTGATCCTCCATGCGGACGAAGACGGGACGAAAAGAATCGCCCGTCACAGGGAGTGCCTCGTCGATCTTTGCTCCCATGAGGAAATGAGAAGCAAAAGCCACTCCCCAAAAAGAGAGAGTTGGAAGAAAGCGATTCATGAAGGGAGAAATGGCTCCCCTTAAGAAAATTTTATTCGGCCAAATACTTCTTTACTTTAGCCTCTAGCCCTGAGCGTGCGCTTTGGTCGACCAAATTGCCCTTCTTGTCCACCAACCACATGGCGGGAATGCTCCGAACGCCATGTTCTTTAGCCAATGTGTTGGCCCACCCCTTGCCATCGCAAAACTGGGCCCAAGGCATTTCGTTCTTGGCCACGAAATCAGTCAGCTTTTTTTTGTCTTTGTCCAGAGAGATTCCAACAATCTCAAAGCCTTTATCATGCAGTTCGCCGTAGGCTTTCTTGACGTTCGGTAACTCCTGAATGCAAGGTCCGCACCAAGTAGCCCAAAAATCGATCAGCACCACCTTGCCCTTCATCTTAGACAAATCCACCTCACGCCCATCGACTGCCGTGAATTTCATCTCGAGGGGTTTCCCAAGAGCTTCCATTTTCTTCAACTCGCCCTGTGCTCGACCCACTACTTGCGTAACTTTGGGATTAGAGCTATTAATCGCCGCCAACTCCTTGAAAATAGAGACTTTCTTCTGCTTGTCGCCGGTTCTGCCGGCAACGAAAGCGAGCATAGAATAGGGAATCGGTTCTTCCGGATAATCCTTGATGAGCAGACGCCCCACTCGTTCCACTTCCTTTAGCCCCTCCTTGGGATCCTTCTTCATGGCGGCACGCGCCCCAGCATCCAATTTCTTGAAGACTTCTTGGAATTCAGGTTTAGCAGCATCAGCTTGCTTGTCCTGAGCTTTATTTTTCCCGACTGCAAGGTGAGCAACGGATCCGGTAAAAAAAATGGCTGCAAGCAAGAGCCCATGAAACAAGACGAAAATTATTTTCATTCGACCACCATTAGCCTCCTACAGATGACAATACGAGCCCAAATACGGAAGGTTAAAGAATTCAACCAAGACTAAGGAAGGATTGAATAAGATCCAAACACGTCAAGAGATCTAGCCTGTGAAGTCTAAACCTTAAGACCCGCTAAGGCAGCCTTCTTGACTATATTCTCAACGGAAATACCAAGCTCCTTCATCACGATATCGCCAGGAGCGGAAATGCCGAATCGGTCAATGCCGACCACTACGCCATCAAGCCCGACGTACTTTGACCAGAGACCGGTCACTCCAGCCTCGACGGCCATCCGGTTACGACATTTACGAGGTAAAACGGATTGCCTGTAATCGTCGTCCTGCCGATCAAAGCGTTCCATGCATGGCATGGAAATAACGCGAACGGTTTCACCTAGTTCGGTTGCGGCGGAAAGAGCTAAGGAAAGTTCGCTTCCGGAAGCAAGGATGATGAGTTCAAGCTCAGTTTTTTCGCGGCGAGCGACATACCCACCTCGCAAAACGCCGGCACGCCGTTCGGCCACCGAAATCTCGTTGAGATTGGGAACGCTTTGTCGAGTCAGGAGGAGACCGGTAGGACCATCCGCACGCTCGATGGCCGCGACAAAAGCTCCGGCCGTTTCCTCGGGATCAGCGGGACGAATGACGTCGAGGTTGGGTATGACCCGCAAACCACTGACAGTCTCGACCGGCTGATGAGTTGGGCCATCCTCGCCGACACCAACCGAATCGTGCGTCCAAATATGAAAAACGGGCAGACCCACGAGCGCAGACAAGCGAACGGAACCGCGCATGTAGTCAGCAAATACAGCGAAAGTTGCTCCGGAAGGCAGAAAGACACCATAATAACCAATTCCGTTTACGATCGCACCCATGGCATGTTCGCGAATTCCGAACAGGAGGTTGCGACCGGCATAGTCGTCGCGAGAAAAATCACCTTGCTCCTTAAGGTAGTTCTTGGTCGACCCGTGAAGATCGGCAGATCCACTGACTAGTAATGGCAAGGCTTTAGCCAAATCGTTGATAATTTGAGAACCGGCTGCCCGGGTGGCCAGTTTGGCATCCTCCGGAAACACTTGTACTTGATCCATCAAGTCAGCCGGCAACTCGCGAGTGAGGCCACTTTGAAGAAGAGATGCTTTTTCGGGATTGGCGGACTGCCAGGCGGAAAAAGTTTGATCCCAAGCTCGACGACGGGCGATTTGCCTCTCCTTATGCTCCGCAAAATAAGCCCGAACCTCGTCCGACACAAAGAAAGTTTCCTCGGGCAAACCCAATCCTTGACGAGCAGACTCGGCGAACTTGGCCCCACCCTCACCGTGTCCTGCCGAGGTTCCCTCGACTTCGGGAATTCCTTTGCCGATAACTGTCTTGATCTCGATGAAGGTAGGCTTTCCGTTAGAATTGGCGCGAGCGCGAGCAAGGGCTCCGGCAATCGCTTCCATATCATGCCCGTCTTCCAAGCGCTCAACCTCAAAACCATAGGCTGCGAAACGATCCAGGACACTTTCGCTTTGAGTGGCTGAGGCCATCGCATCCAAGGTGACGTCGTTGGAATCGTAAAGGAGGACAAGGTTATCGAGGCCAACGTGCGCTGCCAAAGAAGCGGCCTCGGCGGCAACCCCTTCCTGAAGACAACCGTCTCCAGCCAAACATACCACTTGATGATTAATTATTTCGTGCTCGGGCGTATTGAAGTGGGCGCCGGCCATCTTACCGGCAATGGCCATTCCCACGGCATTACCCACCCCTTGACCAAGAGGACCTGTGGTAGATTCGACTCCAGGAGTTTCGCCAAATTCCGGATGTCCAGGCGTTTTGCTGTGCAATTGGCGGAAGTTCTTAAGTTCTTCAAGAGAAAGATCAAAACCGGCCAAATGGAGCCAACCATAGAGGAACATGCTACCGTGACCTGCTGAAAGCACAAAGCGATCGCGATTTAGCCATTCCGCATCGGAGGGATCTACCTGAAGATCGTATCCGAAAAGAACGGCTCCGGCTTCAGCAGCTCCTAATGGCAAACCGAGGTGGCCTGAACTGCATGCGTGAATCGCGTCTATAGAAAGACCGCGAGCCTGAGAGGCGGCTCGCTTAAGTATATCTAATGGAAGAATATTCATAAAGAGATAAGGATTAAAACGCCGAATAAAAAATGGCGAGCCTTAGATTCGAGAGCAGGGAACGGACTCGCTTAAAAGTCGTCTACTTGCTGAAAATTACGTCTTTGGCCGTAAGCTCGACTTCATTCTCGCCGGGATTGACCTTCACTTCTTTCGACCAAATGGTGACAACGTCGGTCTCCAAGTCCTTGTCAACCCCGATGAGAAAATACTTCTCATCCGGAGAAAGGCCTGCCACAGCAGCTTTACCATAGGGGTCGGTTCGGGTTTTGCGCACCTTGGCCTCGAGGAGAATTGACTTAACCCCCAAGGCAATGTCGGGATAGGCGGCTTTATCCTTTTCAGCGCGCCCCCATAGATCGATGAGAGTGGAAACCTCACCGGCAACAGCATCTTGTAGTTTGAGCTTACCCAACAATTCCTGAACGTTTCTAGTGGTTACGTAAAATTCCGATGCTTGAGCGGGACGAACGCCTCCGTTTGGTAAATTGACGTTAGCGCTTAATTTGAGGATAGAGCCCAAAGGGGAATCAGAACTACCTTCAGATTTAAAACCGAGCCCGGATAGAGTACGGGCGGGATGGGAGGAAAGATTATTGCCGGAGCCGAAAGCACTTCCGCGAAGGTCGGGTAGCACGGGCCCCATCGGTGGAACAGGCACCAAAACATCCGAAAGTTTACGGGGAGGAGCGGCTTGAGCTACACGATCAACGTCGACGGGTTCAGTCGAAAGCTTTTCCAAGAGGTTCGACAACTCTTCAGCCTGCTTGTGCAAGGCTACGTCATCCTTATCGAGGAATTCGGCCAATTGATCGTCCCCTGGACGGGGAACCTTTGGGCTGACTGTCCCGAGAAGTTGCTGCTCTATTTTCCTAACACGATCCGCAAGTCCTAAACTCGGAGATATAGAAACAGGCGGGATTTTTTTGATACTTTTCAAATCAACGATTCCGAAAACCTTTGGCGAACTCCGAGGGAATTTTCCCGCGAGAGAGGGATTTCTTTGTAATAAATTAAGGGAAAGAAAAGAAGAATCACCGGCATCAATGCGTGCGAAAGGATCATAATGAATCGGAAACAACAAAGGAGGACGAAAGGAACGATGACGATAGTCCCGAATGGCAGGACCGTCCAATTCATTAAATCTCAAAGGCCATTCCAGTGAAGACCCTTTAGGAATCTCGCCCGAGGAATTCTCGGCGAAGATCGAAATAAAAGGAGTTAAAAGGAAAAACAAAAGCCAAATGAAAAAAGCAAATTGATAGACCTTAATAAGAGGTGTGAACATAAAGAGAACAAGCTTAAGAGGAGATTTTTTTTGAGATTTTGCAAAGCTTTTCTTCTTGCAAAAGGAAAAAACTTCCGTTTCTGGTAGTTGAAAATTGCATAAATCCAAGAAGCGTCAAAACGACATCAGTTGAATTTACAATTTGGGATTAGTTGCAAAAAATGCCCCTAGATCAGCTCAAAAAACAAATCTCCTTGCTGGCTCACTTATTCATTTAAGAATAAATATCTTTGTTGTAGAGACATTTCCCAGAGGAAATATTTAGCTCAGGGAAACAAGAAATTAAACAAATTTTATTAACGACATCGCAATAAGAGCTTTGAAAACTTTTCAGTAACCAAGAAATTATGTCAGAATCAACAGCACATCCCACCCCAATGATAGAGGCAAAGGGTCTCTGCAAGTACTACGGCGACTTCATCGCAGTCGAGGACTTGAACTTTGAAATCAACGAAGGCGAGGTGGTAGCTTTCCTCGGGCCGAATGGAGCCGGAAAGAGCACCACAATGAAAATGCTCACAGGCTTTCTCGCTCCTTCAGCGGGCACATCTCGTATTTGTGGACTTGAAGTCTCGGAAAATCGAGCTGAGGTCGCAAACCGAATCGGTTATCTCCCGGAGAATGGTCCACTGTACGAGGAAATGACTCCTATTGATTTATTAAATTTCTTTGGAGATGCTCGAAGTATGAGTAAAAACCTTAAGGCTGACCGCATCGAAAAAGTCATCGACCAATGCGCCCTCCAAACCGTCGTCACCAAACCAATTTCGAAATTATCCCGTGGATTTCGCCAACGAGTGGGCATGGCAAACGTCTTGCTACATGAACCTGACGTATTGATCATGGACGAACCGACTGCAGGTCTAGACCCAAATCAAGTTTTGGAGGTTAGAAAAACAATTAAAGGTTTGGGTAAGACGATTTTGCTATCGACTCATATCCTTCAAGAAGTAAGGAACGTGGCGGATCGGATTCTTCTCATCAATCAAGGAAGGCTTGTATTTTCGGGCACTCCCGACGACCTGAAGGAAGAACCCTCTCTCGATGATTGGTTCAATCGCGAAACAAAAGTCGCCTGAATCGTGTCACTCCTCTTGAATTATCTTAACATTTAAAACTTTCAGTTATTACTTATGAACTTCAATGCAGTACTAGCAGTGTTCAAACGCAACCTCGCCTCATACTTTGGGAGTCCAAGCGGTTACGTATTTATTTGCGCATTCCTACTTGCCAGCGGATTGGCCGCTTTTTGGCCACAGGAATTCTTTGATTCGAACCTAGCGAACCTCGATCAATTAAACAGGTTTTTGCCCCTGATCTTTCTTGGATTCATTCCCGCCATCACAATGAGTGTGTGGGCGGACGAGAGACGACAAGGAACGGATGAACTTCTGCTGACTTTACCGGGTAGCGATCTCGCCGTAGTGATTGGGAAATACCTCGGGGCAGTCGCTATCTTTACAGTCTCCCTCCTCTTTTCCCTTCTCGCCAACATATACGTTCTTAGTGACTTAGGATCTCCCGACCTCGGTCTGCTTTTCTCGACATACGTCGGTTACTGGTTCGTAGGCTTGTCAATGTTGGGCATAGGTATGGTCGCATCTTTTCTTACTCCAAATCTAACGGTAGCCTTCATCCTCGGGGTTGCTTTCAATACCCCGATTGCCCTCTTGGCAGATTGGCAATGGGGAGTCTCCGAAAACTTCCTAGATTTCAGTCGTGGTATCATCAGCATCTCCAGCATGGCCTTCTTCTTCGGCCTTGCATGCTCCATGCTTTATCTTTGCTCCGTCCTCATAGGTCGTCGACACTGGGCTGGCGGTCCCACGGGAACTTCCCGAGCCTTTCACCATGGCGTTCGCACTTTGGCCACTATAATAGTCGCCCTTTCGATTACGATGTTCTTCCGGAACAACGATTTCATTCGCTTAGACGCGACTGCGGAAAAACTCAGTACGCTTTCCGATGGCAGTCTCGCCTTGATCGATTCCATCGAAAAAGAAAACGGCGCAATCGAGATCGAAGCTTTTGTAAGCCCGGCGGACGCCATGCCTGAATCCTACGTTCAGACCAGAATCAATTTGCTTAGCACATTGCGGGAATTGGAACGAGACAGCCAAAACCTTACAGTGAATGTATATACCATCGATGCGGAAGATAACGCTTCACTGACTGCAGAAAAATACGGGGTTATCAACTTGAATGGGAACAACCCTCCCCTTTCCGTTCAAGAACAAGGTCGCTGGACGACTTGGAACAAAGATCTGTATCTTGGTTTGGTCGTCAAAGGAAATGCCGGCCAACAAACGATTCCATTCTTTTACAAAGGTCTACCCGTCGAATATGAGATCATGAGAACAATCATGGCGGTAAGTGGTTCCTCGGTAAAAAAGCGCATTGGAATCTTCAAAACCGATGCTCCTATGATGGGCGCCGCAGGAATGGGTATGATGGGAATACCCATGGGAGGCGGTTCTCCACCCTGGTTATTCGTCACCGAGTTGAAAAAGCAGTACGACGTCCAGGAAGTCACCGGAGGTCCGATCAACAAAGGCGACTACGACGCTCTTGTAGTGGTCCAACCCTCCACGCTTGAAGAAGAAAAACTAGGCGACCTAATCGCCGCAATCAAGGCGGGCGTACCCACCGCAATATTCGAAGACCCGCTTCCCTTGATCAATGGTAGTTTTCCAGGCACCTACGAACCACGACGAAGCAACCAGCAAGGCGGCGGACCGGGGCAACCTCCCCCGCCCGCTCCCAGCAAGGGAGATATATCCAAACTGTGGAGCCTGCTTGGCGTTCATTTCAATGTAGCCCCGAAAGATCGCTTGGCAGGGATAAGGCAAGTATTGGGAATTCTTCGGGCGACCGCCAACCAAACTCTAACCCCTTTAGCTGGATTTCCGGAAACCGGAGCGTTTTTCGGCAAATTGGGTGAGTTGGAAGCAAAATCCGCCGAATTCGAAGCCCGAGTCAAGGCGAACTCGCCTTTAACGCAAAGCGATTGGGATATTATTAAATTGGAAGATCTGCGTGAAACCGTACGAAAATTGGATTACAATCACCCTGTACGCCAAAGAGTCGAAAAAACGCTCTCACCTTTCGAGGAACGGCTCAAGGGATTGGAAAAGCGAGTATTGAGGGATTCCTACAACCCATTTCCTAAGATTGAACGAAATGAAGAACAGTTCCCCAGTGAATTCATCTACGTCGGTGGAACGGAAAATTCCTTCGGTGAAACGGAAGTGACCTCGGAGCTCCAATATCTTCTCTTCACTTGCCCGGGTTCGCTTTATGATGCCGGTGCCAAAGGTTTGAAATTCACACCCATGCTCAGCACTCGAGGACCAGTTGACGAAAATAGTAAGGGTACGGGAGCCACCAGCCTCGATAACTTTTGGACCGGTGGAGTTTTCGGATCTCCCCGACGATTCAATCCGGCTCGAACCCTTTACATGGGGAATGGGACTTCCCAAGTAATCGGCGCCTTCATCAGCGGACAAGTCCGAGATGGAAACTCCACAAATGAGGTCAATCTTTCTTTAGTTGCAGATGCCGATGTTTTAGCCGACCCTTTCTACAATATCCGCAGTCGGGGACCGGAATCCGACTTCCCGCTCGACGTGGACAACGTTACCTTCGCACTCAATATCGTGGACAAGCTTGCCGGAGAAACAAAATTTCTCGACATCCGAAATCGTCGTCGGCTTCACCGCACTCTGGAGGAATTCGAGAAAAGCATAGAAGAAGCGCGCGAAGAGGAATCGAATGCTACTGAAGAAGCCAACGAGTCGATGAAGATCCTGATGGCGGAGGAAAACAAGAAATTGAACCAAGCTCTCGCAGAGGTCCAGACGCGTCAAGGCGCCATGACGCAAGGACAATTCATGCAAGTACTGCAAACTGAGGCCGCCAAGCTGCAAAAAAACTTAGGCAGAAAGGAACGCGAACTGAAAAAAGAGACCGACAAAAAAATAAAAAGTGCCCAAAGAAAACGAGATAGGAAGATAAAGAACAAGCAAGACACCATCAAAAGCTTATCGGTTTTTCTTCCACCGATTCCCTTGTTGCTAATAGCCATCTACGTTTTTGTAAGAAAACGACGAGCTGAGATTCAAGGAGCTCATTCAAATCGCATTCGCAATTAACGCGGCAAACCTCTTTCGCACAAACAGAAAACTTTTACTTCAGCCATGAACGACAATACTAAAACCTTAGCTTTCCTCGGTGCAGCAGGAGCTGCAATCGTCCTTGCTTGGACATCCATGCCGCAGGGGCGCGAAGCAACCTCCTCCGCCAATAAAATGGGGAAATCTCTTTTCGATCCATTCGACGGAACGGAGGCAACTGCGATAAACATAACCGAAGTCGACCAGGAGCTTCAGGAATCTAAGTCCATCGAGGTTGCTCAAACCGAAAAAGGATGGTTCATCAAGCGAACGGGTAAGGTCGACTACCCCGCCGACGCAGACAACCAATTACAGGACGTATCCACCGTACTTCTAGACATAAGGATTGTAGACATAGCCGGCGAGGGAAGTGGAGAACACGCAAAGTTCGGCGTACTGAACCCCAATGTCGCCAACCCACAAGATGCCGGAATAGGCAAGTACATGGCCCTCAAAAACACATCAGGATCAAGTCTGGCTGAGCTGATCATCGGCAATGAAGTCAAAGACGTTTCCGGACTTCGATATGTCCGCAAGCCCGGAGAAAACACGGTTTACACGGCGGAACTCGAAAACGTCAACGACGTCTCCACAAAATTCGTCGACTGGGTGGAAAAGGATTTTCTCGACTTGGACAAGTGGGACATCCAAAGGATTACTTTGGACAATTACGAAGTAGCCAAGGGCCGTATCATTCCAGTAACTCCTCAAATTCTTGACTACAATAGTTCAGAATGGAAACTCTCGGGATCTATTCTTGCTGAGGGCGAAGAACTGGACAAAGACAAGCTAGACGCCCTGAAAGATGCTCTGGACGATCTTGAAATCATCGATGTGGAGAGCAAACCGGCCATTCTTGCAAGTAGCCTCAGCAAAGGTAGTGAGTTTGTAGACGTAAACAATGCACAAGCTCTGCAAGCAACGGCTTCATCACTCCAGCAAAAAGGGTTTTACGCAGCCAACGAACTCGACGCCGCCGGCAAACCCAAGGCTTACCCGAATGGAAAGCCCATGCTCAAAGTCGTTTCGGAAAAAGGTGAAATCCGCGTAGGCATGAAGGATGCAGTCGAGTACGTATTACGATTCGGTGAAACCTATCGTGGTCCCGAAGACGACGAAAATTCAACGGGTGACAGTCGTTACATCTATGCCTATGCCCGAGTCAATGAATCATTGCTCGATCCACCCGAATTGGAGATTGTCCCCTCTCCTCTCCCCGAAAAGCCCGCCCCCTTGGTGAAACCGGGAACTCCCTTGAACGAAACCAATGCAACTGTTATCCCCCCGTCATCTGTAGAAATCATTGAAGGCAACGAAGGCGACAAAGGTAAAGACGGAGAACAGGGTGACCCCGCCGCTTCTACGCCCCCTCCTCCCGGACCCCCACCAAACATAAAGCCTCCGTCCACTCCTCCAAGCGCTCCCCCTCCACCTCCTCCCGCCCGGCAACCTTCTCCCCCAAGTTCGGAAGCCAACGGCACCTCGGCAGCTAGTTCGATTGCAACCGACCCCGATGCAGAATACACCAAGATGCGAGCCCAGAGAGAAGCCGAAATTGCCCGTGTAAAAGCCGAAAACGCCAGCAAGCAAAAAGAATACACCGAAAAGCTCACTAAAGCTCAAGCAAGAGTCAAAGAGTTGAACGAAAAGCTAGCAGGTTGGTACTACGTCATCTCCAACGACGTTTACGAAAAGATCCGCTTGGAGCGTACCGATTTCGTTAAAACCCAAAAGAAAGAAGATGGTGACACCGCGAAACCTACAGAAGTCGCCGCCTCACATGTTCTTGTGGCCTATAAGGGAGGATCCAGAGCAGACCCAACGATTACCCGTTCAAAGGAAGAAGCCAAGGCTCGTGCTGTTTCTCTTCGCAAACAAATCGTAGACGAAGCCAAAGACTTCGCCGCCGTTGCCCTAGAAAATTCTGACGGCCCTAGCAAGACCAAGGGCGGCGATCTAGGAAAGTTCACCTTCGAGACCATGGCCAAAGCCTTCTCCGAAGCTGCATTCGCCCTTGATGTGGGTGGAGTTTCCGAAGTGGTGGAGACTCCATTTGGGTTTCATATCATCAAGAGAACCGAATAACGATACGAAGATCCTAAGCGGCTTGTTCCAAAGAACCCTCAAGCAAAGCTTAAGAGAGGTAGCCGGAAAAGGAGACTTTTAGTCTTTCCGATTTAACCCAAAGGCATATTCTGACGCCATATGGGTTTGCCTTTCCTTTCCAAAGAGAAGAACCGGATTCTCGCTCGGATTCGGTCCGATGAATCCACACGTCTCAGGCTGAAATACGATATTTACTATCATACTTTTGACGGGCAGACGGGTACTCGCGTCCAACGCGAAGGTCGTGAATACGTCATGCTTTCAAGTAATGACTACCTCGGACTCAACCGACATCCAAAAGTCCTGGAAGCAGGACGCAAGGCATTGGAGGAATGGGGGTCAAGCACAACAGGGGCGCGGTTAGCGAACGGCGGTCGCTCCTTTCACGTCGAACTGGAAGAAGAACTCGCGGCATTCCTGGGTAAAGAGGCCTGTCACGTATATACCGCAGGATATCTGGCATGCTCTTCGGCGGTGGAAGGCTTCGCTGAAAGAAACGATCTCATCTTTGCCGACAAAAACCTACATTCGTCGCTTTGGTCGGGAATTCGTCTTTCGGGAGCTAGATGCGAACGGTTTTCCCATAACAATCCCGAGCATTTCGCTCAAATCATTGCCGATGAGCCCAAGGAAGTTCCCAGGATATTAGTTTTGGAAGGAGTCTACTCCATGGAAGGGCACGTCGCCAAGTTACCGGCCTTCGTGGAAGTGGCGAAAAATTACAACGCATTCGTCGTTTTGGACGAAGCCCACAGTTTCGGCATAATGGGAGATAAAGGTAGGGGAACAGCCTCTCACTTTGGAATCTCCGATAAGATCGACGTCCTCTGCGGAAGTTTTTCAAAAGCTCTCGCAAGCACCGGTGGCTTTGTAGGCTCCTCTCGTGAAAACATCGACTACCTTCGTAGTCACTCCAAGCAAACCATATTTTCCGCATCCCTCTCCCCCTGCGCCACAGCATGTGCTCGTACCGCCCTAAAGATCATCCAACAAGAACCAGAGCATCAGGAAAGACTGGAAAAAAACCTGATCCGCTACCGCTCCATCCTCAAGGAACTAGAGCTCGATACTTGGGAAAGCGAAACCCCTGCAATCCCCATTGTTCTGGGAGATAAAGAAAAAGTATACTTTTTCTGGAAAGCACTACTGGAGAAAGGCGTATTCACAGTCATTTCCATCGCTCCGGGAGTCCCTCCGAACAAGGATCTTGTACGAACCGCCATTTCAGCCGCCCATACTGATGAAGATCTAGATCAAATCGCCGAGGCCCTCGCCTACGCAAAGTCTAAAATCTGATAATTTCACTTTTTCAATTTCTTGAGGCGAAGGGCAAGCAATAGAGCCTCCAGCAAGTTCCCGACATGGCATAACCATGGTCGCGTCAATCCTCGCCATAAATAAGTGAGGGCATGCAAAACCTGATCCCGAACGGCTTGGCCCGAACGGACTTCGTCTCCCCACTTTTTCAAGAGAATTTGGGCATTACGATCATTGTGTGCCTTGCGCCCTTTAGTACCTCCCTTCACATGTAGGACCACGCTATCGTGAGCGACAAAGTGCCGCAACCCCTGCTTGTGCATCTGAAGGCAGAGATCTACGTCTTCGCAACCGTTAAGATAGATTTCATCAAAACCTCCAAACTCAAGGAAAGTATCACGACGGCATGTGCAACAGGCCGCAGTTACCGCACTCCATTCTCGAACCTCGCCCTTAAAGGGACGATGAAAGAAACCTTGCCCGAAATGCCTAGGGTTCCCTTTGGGGCCAAAGACGACTCCCATGTGATCATATCGCCCGTTGCGAACTAATCTCTGCACGTTGCCAACCATTCCGACACTCTTTTTGTCCTTAAGTACGGCCAACATAGGCAGGAGCCAATTACCCTCGACGAAGACGTCGTTGTTGAGAAAGCAAAGGAATTCACCTCGAGCTTCTCGAGCGGCAAGGTTGTTGTTGATGGCAAAGCCTTTGCGCTCCTCGTTAAACAATACTCGATGGGGTTCGCTGAGACCTCGGAGGTAATCCACAACGCCATCCTGACTCGCATCATCCACGACAACAACCTCATAAGACACCTTTCCCATCAAGGTTCTCTCCACGACCTCAAGGCACCTTCGCGTATATTCCGGCTGCTCGAATACGGAAATCAGGATGCTGACTTCGGGTTCATCGCTCATCCTTTGCATGCTCCAAGTAGATTGGCAAAAAGTTCACGAGCGGTTCGCTTAACGTCGAATCGAATACGGGCGGCAGCGGCAGCGGCTTTCCGTAGCCTGATCACATTATTCGGAGATGCAAGCAAACCTTGGATCAGCTCCACCCATTGATCGGTTTGGTGAGGGTCGCGAACAAAGCCCGTGACTCCCTCCTCCAACGCTTCGGCCGCTCCCCCGTGAGGTGAGCCGATTACGACTACCCCGGCCGACATCGCCTCCGGAATGACGTTTGGCAGACCATCGCGATCGCCATCGGGAGCAACCTTGCCCGTAAAGAGAAAAAGATCGCTTTCGGAGAAAAGGGCATGCACTTCAACTTCGAGAAGTGCCCCAAGAAAAGTGACGCAATCGGCAAGTCCAAGACGATCACACTCACGCTCCAATTCAACTCGCAATGGCCCTCCCCCGACGATTCGAGCCTCAAATTCGATACCGGCAGTGCACAAGGCTCTAAATATCGACAATTGCTCAAAATACCCCTTCTTGGAAACCAAACGCCCCACAGACAGGATTTGAATGGGTGCGGAAAAAGGGCCTCGCTGGGTAACCGAAGGCCATTTGGAAAGCCCGCGACGAACAAGTTTTAGCTTTGAAGAAGGCAAACCAAATTCGGAAAGACGCTCCTCAGTGGAAGCCGAAGACGTCCGAACAAAAGCGGCATCTCGTAGTTTTCGCTCGAGCAACCAGTCGCCATGACCACGAAAGACGTCGTAGGCATGGGCACCTATTGAGTATTCGATCCCTACGAGCTTCTTTAAGGCGAGGGCTGCGGTAGCGGGCATAGTGGCCCACACGGCATGGCAAAGCTCATAGCCTTGGCGCTTCATTTCATGAGCCCTCACAAGAGCAAAGCCAAGCCCGAGAAAAGTTTCGTTCCAATTCTGAATTGAGGGGCAAGGTAGCCTACAAAGATCGTCCAGCACATCTCGAAACGCTTGTGGACGTAGAAGAATCCAGTAAGGCAACCAAAAGAGCAGGCTCCATAATTCACGCAAACGAAAGCGATCGATCTTACGCCCCTCGAAAACATCATCACCTCTCCATATGGAAATAGGTGTTATCTCTGCCCCGATTCCCCATAGAGCAATTAGTTCCCTTCGAACAAAAGTTTCCGTCGGTCGCGGAAAAGTGGCGTAAAGAAAAGCCACCTTGGGAGAATCAACGGAAAGATCGCCAATTGGGCTTGTGCCCGTCATGCGGCTATTGGGGCCGCCCACGCCAATGAGCCTTAGTCTACGAGGCTTCTATCCGTGCCTCGAGAAGGGACTGTAGGGTTGTGAGAAGCAATCGGAAGTGGGGTAAGCCCACCATGACTTCCGTTGCCGTTGGTTCCATTACCATTACCATTACCGCTTATAGGGGTAGGAGTAATTAGCGTGGATAAAGCTTCATCGGAATCTCCCTGAACAGTCGGATAATAATCAAAGGTCAGTTTGATTTCTTCAGCCGATGCGGTTTTCTCATCACCCACCTTGATTTCGCCTTCAAACACGGCCAAGGGGTGTCGCATGCGCTTCGGTCGAACAACCATTTCGAGTGTATCTCCGGGCTTGCAAATGCGCCGACATTTTACGCCGTCGCACGAGGTAAAGAAAATGGAATCCGGACGAGCGGGACTGGACAAGGAGGAATGTTTCCCCTTGAGAAGATAAAAAACACCCAGTTGGCCAAGAGCCTCGATCATGATGGAGGCGGGAAATACGGGGTTGTCCTTAAAATGCCCTTCGAGAAAATACTCGTTTCCGGAAATCCGGTAGGTGGCGGAAGCCGACTCGCCATCGATGGTCACCGATTCGAGAAAGAGAAAAGGCTCTCGCTGAGGCATGATCGAAGCGATCTCCTCTATGCGATAAGT
>PCBO01000138.1 GCA_002730975.1 Opitutia bacterium | reverse complement strand
TGTGGTGAAGATGCAAATGAGTCCTTACGATCTCAATCGTGGAAGGATCGTTTATCGTCTTAGAAACGCCGATTCCAACCGAAATGCTCCCATCCGTAGTTTCGGTCCTCGAAGGAGGTAACTCCATCTTGCCGGGAAGTTTTTGCATTTTTATTTGTTACCAAATCTCATCTTCACATTAAATACCCATCCAACCTATTGTCATGTCCCTAAACCAAGATGTAACCGGTTCCATCGGGCGCACGCCTTTAATTAAACTCAATAAGGTCACTGTCGGCTGTGATGCCGAGGTTTATTTGAAGGGTGAGTTTTTTAATCCGCTTGCGAGCGTTAAGGATCGAATTGGAGTTTCCATGATCGAAGCTGCAGAGCGTGACGGGAAATTGAATCCAGATAGTGTTGTAGTCGAGCCTACATCGGGGAATACAGGTATTGCTCTTGCTTTCGTTTGCGCTGCTAAAGGTTTTAAGTGCCTTTTGACAATGCCTGAAACGATGTCGAAGGAGCGACGAGTCCTTCTCCGCTTACTAGGAGCCGACATCGTTCTTACTCCCGGGGCCAAAGGAATGCCGGGTGCTATAGCCAAGGCGAATTCATTGTTGGAGGAGTATGGCGAAAAAGGATTTATGCCTCAGCAATTTGAAAATCCTGCCAATCCGGAGATTCACCGTCAGACGACTGCCGAGGAAATATGGTCCGATGTCGAGGGAGATATCGCCGCGTTTGTCGCCGGTGTTGGAACCGGGGGCACGATCACGGGAGTTTCCGAGGTGATTAAGCAACGTAATCCCAACCTCCTTTCGGTAGCGGTCGAACCGGAGGAAAGCCCGGTAATCTCCCAAACCCTTGCTGGTGAAGACGTGAAGCCGGGACCTCATAAGATACAAGGAATTGGGGCTGGCTTTGTTCCTAAGAATTTAAATTTGGATATCGTTGACGAGGTACAAAAAGTTAACAGTGATGATGCCTTCGCTATGGCTCGTCGCCTAGGTATTGAAGAAGGCATTCTCGGAGGTATTTCCACGGGGGCTTCGGTCACAGCTGCCTTGCGTATTGGTAGCCGTCCTGAAATGGCAGGCAAGCGCATTGTCGTTATTGGTGCTAGTTGCGGAGAACGTTATCTTACCACCCCACTGGCAGCGGAAGCCGCTGCCGAGGTCATGGATGCCGTAGCGGCTGAAGACTAGGCTTAACCATTTTGTCTGAGCAAAGCCTGCATATTTTCAGTTTCTGAAAAAATGAGTAGGATGGTTTTCTCTTACCTCAATGTTGAGGATATAGAAAAGATATCGGCTTAAGGCACAGATGAGGGCTGTCGTACGTCGCGTTCGGAAAGCTCTCGTTCGAGTGGAGGGCGAAGTCGTTGGTGAAATCGGAGAGGGATTGCTGATATATCTTGGAGTCTCGAGGGAGGATGAGGTTGGCGATTTGGACTGGCTTGTCCCTAAAATCGCCCGATTAAGAATATTTGAGGATGATGATGACCGCATGAACTTGTCCTTGAAGGATAAAGATTTGAATGTGCTTGTAGTGAGTCAATTTACTCTCTTCGGGAATTTGACAAAGGGTTTTCGTCCCTCCTTCAATCGGGCTGCTTCACCCGATCTCGGAAAGACTCTTTACGAATGTTTTATTGAGAGGATGACCAAGGAGCTTCAAAAGCCTGTTCCCACTGGACGATTTCGTGCTCATATGGAGATCGAGGCGGTAGATGACGGTCCTGTGACCATACTGCTCGATTCTCGAAACAAGAAGTACTAGCTTACGTCTTTTTAGAATGAAAAAATGCAAGGTGCTGGATTCTTCGTTTTTTAATCGGCCTACAGTTGAGGTGGCTCGAGAGCTTATTGGCAAATGGCTTTGTCGTAGAGTCTCGGAGTCCTCGGAATCTTTTCGCATCAGAATTTGTGAGACCGAGGCTTACGATGGTCTGGAGGACAAGGCTTGCCACGCCCATCGTGGAAAAACCGCTCGAAACGAAGTGATGTTTGGTCCCGCAGGTCACTGGTACGTTTACCTGTGCTATGGGATGCACTGGATGTTGAACGCTGTAACCGGTCCCAAAGACTTTCCTGCTGCAGTTCTTATTAGAGGGTGTTGCAGTGTGGTCGGTCCCGGTCGTCTTACCAAGGCATTCTCTGTAAACCGAAAATGTGACAGATTGGAGATTTCGGAAAAATCAGGGCTTTGGGTCGAGGACGACAATTTTGTCGTCAACTGCGATGAAATCTTCATCGGTCCGCGGGTTGGTATTGGCTACGCCGGTCCGGAATGGGAACACAAGCCATTTCGTTTTGTCTGGAAACCTCCTATGGAGGCATGATAATGCTTTTTCTCCGCGCTTGCTTTTTTGCCTATGCGTGGCAATGGTGATTTTTTATGAGGGTTTCTCCTTCAAGTCTTCTTTTCGTTCTCGCCATCGTTTTACTCGATGGGTGCTTTTATCGTACTTCAAGCGAAGCTCCGATTGTTTATCAAGAATGGGAAGCTCGTTACCATTATGATCTGGATAATCGTCGCCTTACTTCCACATATGGGAATAAGCGAATCGGAAGGAATTGGGGGCGAAATGAAAATGGCCTCATTGATTACGATCGTTGGTGGGGAAGGGGGCCTCTCATAACTGAGAACCTCATGATTGCTAGGCGAAAGGATGAAGATGCGATTCGCGAAAAACGCTGGATAGAGTCCGAGAAAGCCAGGTTGGAAGCTAGGCGTAAGGAAATAGATAAGGAAGCAGGCATGGATACGACTAAACCCGATGCCGTCGATGATTCGGAACAACCCGCCACCGAAGAACCTGTGCCATTTGTTCCTGAACCATTTGCTCCCACTACCCCTGTCGAGACACCTGCGCCACTTACGCCTCTTCCTGTTCCCGACATCCCGGAAGACTCCGCGACACCATCTCCATTTGCTCCAATGCCATCTGATTCCGGTTTGCCACCTTTACCAGGTGGAGGAGATGGAACTGCTCCTTCACCTTTTGCTCCCTTACCTCCCTTGTAGAATATGCAAAAAATTTCTCGGATCGAAATTTGGCTTGCGATAGTTTTCTCTATTTCCGCACTGGTATTCGTACTACTCCTTTGGATGCGGGGAGAGGATGCTTCCATTCAACTGAGTACGCTCAACGAGGAATTTTCCTTACTTGAAAAATCTGCAGCTGAAAAAGTGAGTGCCCAAAAAGCGAACCTAGCCCGTAAGAAACGGGATATTCAGAGCCTTCAGGATGAATTAGGCTCAATCAAACAAGGCACCATTTTAAGCGAACGTCTCATTCTGGAATCTGAGGCTAACCTTCAGACTGAGCGAGACAAGGTTGTCCAAACTCGTGATTCGACTCATGAGGCCAATCTCGCTATCGAGGCTCTAAGGAAAGAACTCGAGCATGCTCAAAAGGATGCCGACAGGCTAGTTTTATCGAATCCTGCCAAAACCGCTGAGCTTGATACTATTAAAGATCTAATAGTTAATGAACGAGGAAACGGTGCGGTGGTAAGGGATCAGTTGACCGACTATGCTGACGAGACTCGTACGCTGGACTTTCATTACAAGAGTGTTCTCGCTGCTTTAGAGCGAGATTTGAATGAGCGACCGTGGATTGAGCGTGGCGAAATTCTATCTACCCGTGTTCAAAGTCTTAACTTGAAAGCCGGAGTGCTTATGTTGCCCATCGGTCGCAACAAAGGCTTGGAGGAGGATATGCGGTTCATTGTCTCCAACAAAGGCCAGCGCCTATGCCAAATCTTGGTCAAGGAAGCTGGCTTATCTCATAGTATTGCCATGATTATTCCCATGTTCGGGCGCATTGGTGGTTTGCGAGAAAATCAAAATGTTGAAATCACAAATCTCTAGATTTTTTGCATGGGGTCTTACCCTTATGGCCGGAATCGCCTTTGCAATTGTTCCTGGTATCGTTGCCGAAAAAGAACAACGCCGTTTAGATCGTGAAAATTCCATTGAGAACCTGAAGAAGAAAATGATTGTTGACGAGAATGCCTCCAATCTTGCCCTTGCTGCAGTTTTTCGAGAAATCAGTGGGCACAGGGAATCCATAGATGCGGCCCAAGCTGACTTGAAGGAAACCGATGATAAACTGGATTTCCTGAAAAATGAGCTCACCAAGGTTGCTGATGAGTTAAAGGTAGCCGCATCGGAGAGCGAAGGATTGGTTCCTTCTCGTCTGGATGTGGAATCCAAGCTTGCCGCAGTCAATGAACGGTTGGAGCCATTGAAGAAAAATGCAAATGGAATTGCTGCCACACGTAAAGGCTTGGAGGATAAATTGTCGGATGTCCAAAACGAAAACAAAACTCTCCAGGCAAAGCTCGACAAACTAATATTTGCCCGCGAACAAATCCTCGTCGATTTTCGAGACCGTGAAAAATTTTATCGAGGTAGCATCAAGACCCCACCTTGGATTTATTATGCCGACAAATTGAACGTAACCGTAACGAACGCCAGACCTTCGGGAGCTGGTGTTTTTTTACCCGTTGGCTTTCAGGATGGTATGAAGAAGGGAATGGAGTTTCTTGTCCGTCGGACTGCCCCCAACGCCCCTAGTCGTCGTTCACGCCGCCTTCGTGCCACTCTCGTTCAGTCTAATTACTGCTTTGCTGAGGAAATTCCCGGCTTCGGAGACACCAATGTATTTCTTCAGGTTGATGAAAAGATAGAAATCGAGCGTTCCGGAGATTCGAATCAAAAGGAAGGGGACACGATTGGCCAGGAAAGCGATTCATCTCTTACATCCCCTGAATCCAATGCTATATCTGTTGGCGTTGCGAACGATTCTTAAATAATTCTAGCTCTGGTCTAGCGTAGTTCCATCACTTTTCACTTGCCACTTTTCTTTCTCTGGTAAAAGTTTATTTCCATGGACCCCCATCCCGATTCTTCGGGTCTACCGGCCGAAACCGATAAAATTTTCGAAGTGCAGGAAGATCCCATATCTAATTCCGACGAGGAACTCGCCGATATCATGGCTGATCCTGATGTCGCGGAAGCAGACGACTTTGTTGCTGACTCTTCATCTGCGGCAGTTGAAGGAATTATCCCACCGGCCGTAGAAGACAAGGATGGGGTTGAAAGCGAGGAAGAACCTTTTTCGATGGATGACTTTGAAGAGAGTTTCACTGCCGAGAAGGATAACGGACAGGAGCCTTCTGAATCTGAGGAAATTGAAGTTGCTCATTCTTATGATTTGCCGGAGGAATCTGCTGCTCCCGCACCTGCGGAAGAAGGAGAGGTCGCCGATTTTCGCCGATCTCTCGCGAATCTTGCGGCTCAAGCCGAGTTGGATCGTATCGCTTTCCTTCGTGATGGTCTTGCCAGACAGGGAGATCCAGTACCTACTTTGGAAGAGATCGCAGCGGATGTTAAAGGTGATAAGCTTCTACACCCCGAAGGTGATTGTGATTTGTATGGTCGCCGACCCAATGCACGGCTAGAAGGTTGGCAGGTTGGGCTTGCCTTTGGAGTCCCTAGAAGGGCCAAGCGTTTCAGTAAGACTTGAATGGCGTTCGTGAACCGATTTCGAACTACTCGAAATCGAATTTTTGTTCCCCGACATTATCCTTTTTCTAGGTATTGCTTCTATATTTCATCTGTTTGTATTACTTGTTCATCATCTATCACAGGCTATTTACAAACTTTTTATTTCTCAGAGATTGTAACTCCGGTTAAGTATCCATAGGAAGGTTTATGTTCAGTTACTCGGTAATCATTCCAGCTTACAACGAGGAAGTTCTACTTGCCGATACCATCGCAGAGGTTCGGCGAGGTATGGTCGATTTATTACCACTCTCAGGCGAAATGATTGTAGTCGACAACAATTCCGTGGATCGTACTCCGGAAATCGCGATTGCCTCAGGTGCTCGCGTCGTTTTTGAGCCGATTAATCAAATTTCAAGGGCCCGAAATGCCGGTGCTCGAGAAGCGAAGGGGAAATACCTTTTTTTTGTGGATGCAGATACAATTGTTCCTCGTTCGCTACTTAAAAAGAGCCTGAATTTTATGATTGAGGGCGACGTCGGGGCGGGAGGTTCTACACTATGCTTCGATTCTAAGCTGCCGGTAGGCTCTTCAGAGCACTTTTTTGCCAAGTTTTGGAACCTAATTTCACGATCTTTTCGTATGGCCGCCGGTAGCTTTATCTTTTGTCGACGGGAAGCCTTTCAGTCCATAGGTGGATTTTCAGAGAAAGTATTTGCAGGTGAGGAAATTTTTCTATCCATGGCTCTTAAACGCTGGTGTCGAAAGAGCGGTTATGTCTTCCGAATACTTAATTGTAATCCTGTTGTTACTTCCTCTCGCAAGCTGTTTTGGCATTCCAAAACTCGACTATTCAGCGTGATTCTGTTGCCGATGGTTTTTCCGTTTTTTTTAAGGTCAAAACGCTGTTGTAGCTTTTGGTACGCTAGGCCTGATGTGAAGGGTCGGAAATGAGGCTATTTCATTCAAAAGGATATCGTAATCCCCATTGGGAGCGGATTTCGTCCAAGGTTTCCATTATTGAAATACTTTCATCAAGAGGCATTACGTCGCTCTCCAATTTGCCATTTCTCATCAATTCCATGAATGCGGCGGCTTCATAGTTAAAGCCGTTACCAGAAAAGGGTAGCGAGAAACATTCCTCCGATTCGTCATTGCGCGTTAATATTAATTCTTGGGGTCGCCAGCACTGCCTCGAGATTTTCAGCTTCGCTTCGTTGCCTGCAATTACTGTTTCCTGAGAGGTTTGTGCTTCAAGAGAAGAATGCATGATTGAAAGCGCTCCTTCGGCGTGCCGAAATATATATGCCGCTTGCTCGTCCACTCCTGTTTCTCCTTTGTGCCAAGTACTGACGATTTTTTCTGGTTTGCCAAAGAGCATGGAGGATAGGGATATCGGATAAACGCCAATATCCAGAAGCGAACCACCTGCCAATTGCAGATTTAGCAATCTACCTTTTGGATCGCGACTCTTAGCTTTGAACCCGAAATCGGCCTGTAGGGAGCGAAGTTTTCCTAAGGTTCCGTTGGCAACGAGTTCACGAACCTTCATCATTCCTGGTGGAAATCGCGACCACATCCCCTCCATCAACAATGTTTTGTGAGTTCTAGCGGTTTCGACCATGCGCCGTACCTGCTGTGAATTTACG
>PCBO01000137.1 GCA_002730975.1 Opitutia bacterium | reverse complement strand
GGCGGGACTACCTCCCGCCAGCCCTTCCGCCGACGATTTTTATTTCGCTCCCGAATCAATAAGCATTTGGGTATTGGCTACTACCATAGCTTTCTGGCTAGGCATATACTTGGGCTTGATTCTAACTAGATCTTATATTTCCGGATTCGCTAAAATCACCGGCGTAATCGGTTGGGCGGGAATTATCGCTTTTGGGACTTACGCAATATGGCGAGCAGACCGCAACATAGACTTCCTAGCGCGTGAAGCTGTCGCCGTACTTCCAGCTACAACCAACGAAGGTAACGAAACTGCCGTTATTCGGCTGCGCCGCTACGCAGGTGGTGCCAACGACGCCAATGCCGAACTCAAACCGGGCGAGGTCGTAAGGATCGATAAAGACGATACAGGCCAATTGAAAATGCACGTCACGAAAGATCAAGTGAAGTGGTATCTTGCTCGCTCGATTTCCGGCGGCAAAAAAGGTTGGGCTACGGAAAAAGAATTAGTCCGGATTCTCCAATAAAACTTTCGATGTGAGTGCTCTAAGAGAAACCTTTATCAACGAACTTAGACGGATCGATAGTCTATCTCAAATAAGCTCGGTTCTAGGTTGGGACGAGCAGGTGAATTTACCTTCGAGCGAAGCCTCTTCGTCGCAAAGGTCGTCACAAAGCTCCGCCTTGGCCGAAATGGTTCACCGTGAATTCACAGGATCCGCTTTTAGTGATTTGTTGAAACGACTGGAAGACGAGACTGATGAACCGGACAAAGACCTCGAAATTATTCTTCGGGAAGTTCGTCGCGACCTCCACAGAGCACAAAAGCTACCGAATGAATTCGTAGCCCGAAAAGCGGCTCACGAAAGTTCGACCTATCATGTTTGGAAGAATGCTCGCGAGAAAAACGACTTTGCTGCTTTTGCCCCCGCGCTTGATAAAACCATGCAATTCGCCCGCGAGGAAGCTGCCTACGGCGGATATGGCGAAAACCCATACGATTACCATTTGGACAAGCATGACCCTGGCATGGATGCCTGCGCAATCGGCAAGCTTTTCGATGATTTGCAAATTGGACTGGTTCTACTCGCCGAGCAAATCCTCTCCTTATCCGAAGAGACGGCCATACCAGAGCTGAAAGGATTTCCGAAAGACAAACAAGAAACATTTCTCCGGGAGGTAGTGGAAAGCCTAGGATTCGATTTCACGAGAGGCCGAATGGACGTCGCCGTGCACCCCTTTTGCTCCGGAAACGGATCCGATACGCGACTCACCACCCGCTACGACTCGGACAATCCGCTGGATTCTCTCTTCTCTGCCATACACGAGGCGGGTCACGGTCTTTACGAACAAGGATTGCCCCACAAATGGCTAGGCACGCCACTCGGGGAGGCCGCCGGCATGGGAGTACATGAGTCGCAAAGCCGAATATGGGAGAACCAAGTGGGACGTTCGCCTGCTTTTTGGAATAGGTGGGAACCTCGCTTTCGCGAAATATTCCGCGAACCTTTGGCAGACATCTCTTCGGAGCAACTGTTCCTCGCCATCAACAAGGTGTCCAGAAACCCCATTCGAGTCGACGCCGACGAGGTAACCTACAACTTGCACGTAATTCTTCGCTTCGAGTTGGAACAAGCCCTTTTTGCAGGCGATCTTAAAGTGGAAGATCTTCCCAGTGCGTGGAGCGAAAAGGCGGAAAAACTTCTCGGACTTCAACCAACCAACGATTCGGAAGGCGTCCTGCAAGACGTTCACTGGTCGGGCGGAGCATTCGGTTATTTCCCAAGTTACTGTCTAGGAAATTTGCTGGCGGCCCAGCTTTGGGAAAAGGCAATGAAAGAAGATGTACCCGATCCGAGCGATTCGTCGAAACTCTTGTCTTGGTTACAGCTTAAGGTGCATCGGCATGGCAAACGAATGAACTTGCTGGAACTTACTGAAAATGCGACAGGCGACTCCCTTGGTCCTCGATGCCTGTTGCAATACTTGGAATCTCGTTACCTCTCTCTCTATCGAAAAACGAACTAGATCAACTTGTCGTGGTCTATTCTCTCAATCGCGACGTAAGTTCCGCGAAAATCCTCCTCGAAAATCTTACGAGTCGCCCCAGACAAAGTTTTTACCCGCTCGGCAATCTTTGCCTCATCGACGATTTGAGAATCAGGCAACTTGGATTTTCCGCTCTCGGAATCATCGACAGCTGTCTCGGGAGTGGAAACGGAGCTGGCAGGTAATCTAATCGGTTCCTGTTCTTCCTGAACCATCTGAGCGGGGGTAGGTTCCTCCGCATCCTCAGCATCGAGAACCACCTCGGGCAGATCCTCGATGGGTTCAGGTTTGACTACGGATTCCGCCTCAACCTCAACTTCAAGTTCGGTATCGACTTCAGGAACGGGCTCAGATTCGGCTTGAGGTGCCGCGACATCGAGTTTCACCTCGACGGCAGAAGCGAGTATTTCCTGAGCGGGGACTACGGAATCAGTTTTTTTTTTGGATTCGGAAGGCGGAACCATACCTGAGAGTTCACGAATCACCGAATCAATGGCTCGGGATCGACCTGCTTCCACTCCTCGAAAGAGAGTAACCTCGAAATTCGCCTTGTCGGAAAGTCCGGAACGAACGGATTCCTCCCCCGCTCGCAAAGCATCCAAGATTCGGGCATACTGCTCAGAGGAAAGCTCAAGGCTATCGGATTCCCCACGAATACGAGCGACCAAACCGGAACGCATATGTTCCTGAAGATCCTGCAAAGCTCGGTACAGATCGATTCCTTCGGACGCGAAAGCATCCGCAGACTTCAGGATAGCAGAAAAGTCAGCCTCGCTCAGAGCTCGAGCCAGTTCGGAAATTTGCTCCGGAGAGGCCAACCCGTAAACCTCGAGCACATCGGCTTGCGAGATCTTCATTCCGCAAAAGGAGATCATTTGGTCTAAAATACTCTGCCCGTCTCGCATTCCGCCCATAGCCATTCGAGAAATGGTGGCGAGGGCAGCGTCTTCCACCTCGACTTTCTCGGTGTCGCAAATCTCACGAAGTTTGCCCGAGATCAATTCAGAAGGAATGGAACGAAACTCGAATCGCTGGCATCGAGAAACGATAGTGGGAAGAACCTTGTGAGCCTCGGTAGTGGCAAAGACAAACTTCACATGTGGCGGAGGTTCCTCCAAAGTCTTGAGCAAGGCGTTAAAAGCCTGCTGACTTAGCATATGCACCTCGTCGATAACGTAAATCTTGTAGCGGCACTGGGCGGGAGCGTACTGACATTCGTCTCGCAGATCTCGGACTTGATCCACGGAATTGTTGGATGCACCGTCTATCTCTATGACATCGAGACATCTCCCGTCCATAATGGCTTGCCCAAGTTCCGAATCTTCGGGAACCTCAAGCGAAGGTCCGTCCTCCCAGTTCAGAGATTTGGCAAAAAGCCGGGCTGTGGTGGTCTTGCCGGTTCCACGAGGTCCAACGAATAAATACCCATGGGCAATTCGCCCCATCTCGATTGCATTGCCCAAGGTTCGCACCACGTGATCCTGCCCCACGAGTTCCGAGAACTGCTTGGGACGCCAGCGGCGGGCAATGACTTGATAACCTTTTTCTGCCATAAATATTGGTTAACAACTAATTGCGACCAACCGCATTGCATGCAAGCGAAACCGCAACTTGATATAAAAACGGAATTCCGAAAGTCGAAAAACTTGTAACAATTGCGAGCACAAAAAAGGCCAGGCACCCCACAGCGCACACAAGCGTAACTTCCGCTGCTCCCTTCCGGGCCTGACGGGGTTCGTTAGCCCGTAGTCGCATGGGACCCGGCCTTAAAAAAAATTTATCGTACAATTTATAAGGCGAAGCAAACATTTTCCTAAGGTGCAAAAAAAACTTTGGAAATTCTCGTGAATTTTTCGCTTTGCCTTTTTTCCCTCATTTTTTCTCAATAACTCCGTGGGCAATTCTTTCGGTACTCTCTTTCGAATTTCAACATGGGGTGAAAGCCATGGTGGCGGTATCGGCGTGGTCATCGACGGTTGCCCTCCGGGATTACCGTTAAAGGCGGAAGATATTCAATTAGACTTAGAGCGACGACGTCCAGGGCAAAGCAAGATCACCACCCCCCGCAAGGAGAACGATCAAGTAGAAATACTCTCAGGCACATTCGAGGGAGTAACCCTCGGCACTCCCATCGGCATGCTTGTAAGGAATCAGGATGCTCGACCGCAAGCCTACGACGAGATGAAAGAAAAGTTCCGCCCTTCGCATGCTGATTTCACCTACCAAGAAAAATTCGGCATTCGCAACCACGAGGGTGGTGGCCGTTCGTCGGCACGTGAAACAATCGGTCGGGTAGCTGCTGGCGCCATTGCCAAGAAGATACTGACCTCCATCGGTATCGAAATTCGATCCTACGTCGAGCGGGTACACGACATCGAAGCACCCGAAATCGAGAATTTTCCCACTCTGGAGGAAGTGGACGCCTCGCCCGTTCGCTGTCCGCATCCAGAAACAGCAAAAAAGATGGTGGCTCACATCTTGGCACAAAAGAAAGCGGGTGACTCCGTTGGCGGCTTGATCTGCTGCCGTGTTCTAGGAATGCCCACGGGGCTCGGCGTACCCGTATTCGACCGTCTCGAAGCAGATCTCGCCAAAGCTATGCTCTCGCTTCCCGCAACTAAGGGATTCGAGGTCGGCAGCGGATTTGCGGGCACCTTGCTAAAGGGTTCAGAACACAACGACATCTTTGAGAACCATGATGGTCACATTCGCACTAAGACAAATCGCTCCGGCGGAGTGCAAGGTGGTATAAGCAACGGTGAGGAACTCTATTTTCGTGTTGCCTTCAAGCCCACCGCCACCGTCCTAAAACCTCAAGACACCGTAGATGGAGACGGTAACCAAACAGAACTTATCGGGCGCGGACGTCACGACCCATGCGTCCTCCCCCGAGCAGTCCCCATCGTGGAAGCCATGACCGCGCTTGTACTGACCGACCATCGCATGCGCCAATCCGCGCAATGCGAAACCTTCACATTCTAATTACCCTAAAGTGCATCGACTCCTCTACCTCGTACTCGGGGCGCCCGACTCGGGGCGCCAAGCCATTGTTCAAGACTTGATCGAAGGGGGACTCACGGAAGAAGAATCAGCTCTAACTCTCACCAACGAGAAATTTCCCGATGGTGAAGGATTCACATCATGGTATTGGGAAAACAGCTCCTTCCAGATTCCCGAGGAAGCTAGTGAATCTCCAACCACCCATAATTTTCTAATATTCTCTCCCTATCTGGATCTCGCCGACCAAATCGAAGCCTCGCTCGACCTGCTCGACACCGACAAGGAGTTAACTCTCGCCCGCATTCTTTTCGTCGTCCACTGCGGTCTACTGGAAGAAGCTTCCACAAAGATTCATTACTGGCACGAAGCATGTGCCCACTACGCCGACGTCGCGCTACTCAATCGCCAAAAAGGAGAAAACATTAAAAAAATTAAGGAATTCAAGGAACACTACGAATCAATGCGATTGCCATTCCTCGTCGAATCCATCCGTAAAAACAGAGTGGTCAACCCCGCCAAAATACTCGACCCGACATCGAGACGCATCTCACATGTATTCGATCCAGAGATAGACGTCGACTCAGACCTTGCCGATCCATACCTTGAACGTCTTCCCACTGGAGAAAGAGCCAAGCAAATCTCCTTACCATTTGGAGAACCGCCCAACTATATGTAGCTTTTTCCTCGACCACAACACACACATTTTTGTTAAATAGTAATTACCCTATGCCGGGGTGGCGGAATTGGTAGACGCGCTAGGCTCAGAACTTAGTGTCCGCAAGGACGTGCGGGTTCAAATCCCGCCCTCGGCACCATTCTACAAATGGAGTACACCTCACCACCAAATCTTTGCCAAAAAAACCTAAAAAAAGCTTGCGCACAGATCATTTGCAAGTCAGCTTCGAACTAGTTTTTTGACTCCAAAATAGATACGCTGTAACAACAATCCCGAAAATGGTTATGAAAGACCTCAATGAAAATATGAAAAAATGGGTAATTCTCTCATTTCTACTTTTAACACCCAGTCTATTTCTCTTCGGGCAAGAAGAAAGCGGAGGAGGATCAGGAGCAGCTGAGGCTGCCGTGACTTCCGGGGGGACCTCCAAGCCTGCAGCTGCTGCTTCTGGCACCACGGAGAGCAATCCAGTTGTAACAATGATCCGGGCTGGCGTGAGTTGGGAATCAGCAAAAGTCATTAAGATTAATGATATTGTCAAAATAGCTTCAGCTGGAGGAACTTTGACCAAATTAGTCAAAACTGCAGGTAAGATACAGTCTGGCTCCCTCAAAACAGATGACCTTGTGACATTGATAGATAAGAAAGTTGATATAGACAATGCCTTGGACAATGCGGAGAAAGCTACTGCTGGAACGATCAATCTGGCGGACTTGGTTACTCTTTTAGATAAAGATGTCAGCATAGCGGATGCTTCATCTAATGCCGAAAAGGCGAAAGCAGGCACAATCAATCTGGTAGACTTAACGGCCCTTATTGATGCAGGCGTATCCATATCTGATGCTTCGTCTAACGCTGAAAAGGCGAAAGCAGGTACACTTGATGTATCAGCTTTAGTAACCCTCCTCGATTCGGGTATTGATTTAGCTAACGCCACAACTATATCTGAAACTTCTCAAAGTGGGGGATCAACCACAATCAACACAGCCTTGTTCACTTCAACTAGAGCTCTGACAGCCAACGATGCCCTCTATACAGCCACGACACAAGTAATTAGTGGTGCGACGACAGAATTTGCGGGATTTCAAACAGCCTTGGAAGCATCCGTTATTCTTGCAAACACTATCCTTACGGACAGAGTAATTTCCAATAACTCAGATCTTCCCAACGGCATTACATTGTCAAGTCTTTCCCAAAGTGGTTATACCACAGAGCTCATCCGCCTTTTGGCAAAATACGGTGCCATTGGCTCAAACGGAGACGCTGTAGCTAACGCAGTACTTGGCTCTGACTACGCGGCGTTCACAGGTTCACAAAATTTGAGTTCTCTTGTTCAAAATTCAACATCGAGTTATCTCGCCAATCTGGCAAATCTCGGGGCACGAACTTTTTCTGATGAAGACCGTGGTTCTACGGTTCTGAATGTTTCATTGAGCAAAATCTCTCTTATGAGCGGCTCAAACATCACAATTACAAATGGCGCCTCGATAGATGCATCTGAAGTTTTGTCCAAGGCTACATCGACATCAGATCGCAAGATCGCCATAGTTGGTGCAGCCAAAGATCTTACTATCGCAGGAGATGCTACATTCACGAACTCAAACGACGTCGAAGACCACGCACTCGTCATTGGCGCCGCCGACGACCTTTACTTTCGTTCTGAATACGCAGCTGCCAATAGTGCTGACTATGCAGACCCTGCTCCCGTAACAGTTAAGTATACTGGTTCAAATCTGGGAATAGGTTCCTACGACACAATGCGACTGGTTAACGTAAACCTCGAAGCTGGTGGCAACTTGGCGCTGGCTACTTTAGATGAGTTGCACATAGGTCTTTCTGACAGTCATAGCAGTACATTCTCAGTGGGTACAGGTGGCAAAAATTCTGATTCTGACAATGTATACCTTTATGCAAACAACCTTATACAAGTTAACGGTCTTCAGTTCTCAGGAAGACTTGATGACGTCTACTTGGAATCGATCACCATCAATCTTAAAGATGTTCAGTTTCCATCTTCCGCCGATGTCATGCTCCGGAGTAGAGATGGGAGTCTTAATTTCAATTCATATTCTTCTCCTGTTTTAGGCAGCGTTAACTTGACTGAAGTATCTCATGGCGGAACGACACTTAACAGTTCACATTTCAGTGGGACTAACGGTCATATTAATTCTTCAATAACTCTTCCTAACGGCACCTCTGCAATTAAGATTCGCGGACAATAATAAAGATTACCCCCTAATCGAATCCCACAAGTGATTTCAATTTTGATATGAACTACCTAAACAAACTAAGTACAATTATTTGTGCAATTATCGGACTTGCATTTACCCAACATGTTTTTGCACAAGGAAACCCAAGTCCCGAAGCCACCGAGCGCGGAATAGTTCCGGAACTTGGTCTACCAAACAATGCAGGAGCAGGAGGAGAATCGTCAGGAGATGTAACAGCCAGTGATGCCGGCGCGCAGCGTCCTGTTAAGCTTAAGAAGAAAGGCGTTTCTACATTCTTTGGTTACAGTTCTAAATATTTTTATCGATCCAATCCTCTAATGGCTAGCGGTAAATTGTCTCAGCAAAAAACCGCAATGTGGACAAACGCCTTTTTTGCCGGAGCAGGTCTCGGCGTAATCGAAACAGATTCTTCAGTCATCACTCCGTACGTTGGAGCTAGCTGGACAGTTAACGATTACATTCAAGGAGGTTTGGATACCTTAAATTATAACTCAACTGGAGCATATGCCTTGCTCCTTGCCCAATATGGTAACGGATGGTCTGCTCGAGCAGGAATAAACTATGCCAGCGATGCAAGTACAGAGAACGATACTGAGGATTACAGTGAGTACTTTCCAAATATAGGAGTGATGAAGGCATACGCACTATCTGATTCCACTTTAGGTATATTCAACGCCTCAGCAGGTAAACACATTACGAGTTCATTTGACATTTTCAAGGCGACTGATGCAGGAACTTTGGATAATTGGGAGATATCAAGTTCCTACGGTTTAAAATGGAATGCCAGCCAAAATCTCTCCTTTGCTCCACAATACCGATTAAGTTACAAGTTATACGATGAAGGTGCAAATAAAGACCGTGACGATCTCACCAATGCAGTTTCATTACGTATTGCATATCAATTAGGATCATCAGTAACATTAGACTTATCGACATCCTACTCGAAGCGTACAACATCTGGGGTCCCAATTAATCTGGATTTTAAAAACTTGGACACTGGTGGAGGTTTATCGTTAAACGCACGCTTCTAGAAACCAAAAATTCAAAGGCAAACACGACCTAGAAGGTCGTAGTGGAGCTTTCACTTCATGCATTGAACTCGAATAACTTTTGAGTTTTACACAATGCCCGTTTTTCTTTTAGCCGCTCTATTTTTTTTGGCTGATTCCTTAATAGCCACCACTGTTTCATACATTGCTGGTAAGGTAGAAATTATTGACCCAAATATAACAGGCAGAAACTCTATATCGCTATTGGAAACGAACTCCACCATAGGTATAAACGAAGTAGTTTGCACGGGAAGAGATTCAAGGACTCAAATCCACAACGGAAGCACAATCCTTCGCCTCGGGGCGAACACAGTGGCCAAACTGGAAGAAAACGGTGCATACTGGATTCACTCAGGAAGTATTCTTTTTTGCTCTACCGTTCAAACCACCGTTCTCTTCTCTTCACTTCAGTCATCAGCTACCTTCGAAGGAACAGGGACGATCATTCTCGAAACCACTGGAAACGGAGGATTCAAGTTAATACCCTTGGAAGCCAAAGGGTTCTTCAATACCGCTAAAGATGGGAAGAAGGAAGCCAAACCCGGGCAGTTATTGTTTGTCGTAGACAAACCATCTAATTTCGGTGATGCCTACGATATAGATCTCATGCTAATGCTGCGCTCAAGTCTTCTAATAAACTCTTTTCCTGATCCTCTTCCCACTTTTGAACGTATTGGTTTGGCCATATATTCCCAAGAATTAAAGCTAAAGGGGAAGTACGATGCCTTGATTGGTAACGCCCCCACGAAAGACAAGGTACAACTGTGGGCGTTTGAAAGGGGACAGGGATTTAGCAGAGACCCCAAAGCGTCCAAAAGTAAATCTCCGTCTCAAAAAAAAGGATTTCTTGGACAGCTTTTCCGAGGTAGAAGCAAAAAATAAAAAGAGTTATGCGGGTCTATCTCTTCTTGTTCTCTTCATTAGGAATCACTTTTTTAAATGCCAACGATCCAAACGATCTTGGAAAAATCAAACTGAAAGCCTTAAGAGGAGATCCGGATTCACAACTTCGCTTGGGTTTTCATTACTCCACTGCCAATAAAAACCCTTTGGAATCTTTTTTCTGGTATGAGAAGGCTGCCAAGGCGGGGCTTGCTTCAGCTTGTCATTACGTCGCCAGGGCATACGCCACAGGACGAGGAACACCTCTGAATCTGGATTTGGCGAAAGTCTGGTACGAGAAAGCAGCCTTAAGAGGAATTGGTACTGCAATGGGAAAACTGGGTGATTTAATCTCCATAGACGATGGGAATATTACTAGTGATGCACTTGCCCACGCATGGTATGTATTAGCCATAGAACACCAAGAAACTGCATGGACAGAACGGCGTGACCGACTGGCCATGGCAATGTCGGAAAAGACCTTGGAACTCGCTAGAAAAAGAGTAGAGGAAATAAAAGCGAAAATGTTGTCTCCACAGGAACGTCGCCAACTCCCTCCATCTCCTACTAAGAAACGGGGCGAATATCATTTTCAAAACGGACAAAAATACTTTGGTGATCTGAAAAACGAGCTTCCTCACGGTTATGGTCATATACAATCACTGGAAGGTGGGCGCTTTTTCGGAGAATTCAAACAGGGGAAACCATACGGATACGGCACGCACTTTTCAGCACAAGGTCTCATTATCTTCTCAGGTCTGTGGGAAGGCGACAAGGCAGTCGCAGGAAACAGTCCACAAGCCCGCTTAAGAACCATTCTCAAATAGCACTAACCGGATAACGATTCGTTTAGCATATAGAACAATATTCCAATTCCAGATAAAAAGACAGAGAGCAAACAGAGCAAGAAATCCAATTCCGGATTCATCTGACTTCTAGAGTAAGGGTACTCCAAACAGTTAGAGCGAAATCAGAGGACTTGAATGCGACCCGTCGCAGAGGGCGCCTTGGAAGGAATGTTTGCAGTTGCAAAGGGCAATGCTGCGAGTCTCTGTGATCTCAACTTTTTCGGGCGAAAAGCTTGTACCCTTATGAGACCCATCGCAAAAAGGTTGTTCAGCGGAACGCCCGCAGGAACACCACCAATAATCCCCGGGTTCCAACTTTAGAACAGCAGGGACTTTGGAAGGAACTAGAGGATCTTCACTCATATTCTGTAGTTACTCAATCCTCAACTGTCGATGAGTGATGATTAACAACGGAAGCTATAAAGAGCTTAGATGCAGCAATACCCAGAATAACAACCGAAAACATTATAACCGGGACAAGAAGCATCGGTAGTCGAAACTTAGTGTGTCCAATTTTGGGATCATCTATGAAATCCATAAAAAAAAACTTGGTTTATTCTGTTCTGAAGGTCAACCCGTAAGGAATTACGAAATTCTTGAATCGGTATTGATTTTGAAGGGAGATGAGTAACTGAAGGCGCTGAGTATTGTCGCTAAAAAAAACTGACAGAAGAAACTATGAGATCGCTTAAGCAGCTCACACTTATTAATTACTGTTATTCCACCACCCAAGAATCAGATCCTGTGAGAAGAGCTTGGAGGTCGCCTTCACCTTGTTTTGACTTGGATGCGGCAACCTGCTGGTCAACCGCACTTTCATAGGTTTGCCGACCTTCCAGTTGTCGGAAAACGCCAAATGGAGTCGGAAACGTCGGATAATTTAACTGTGAAAGCAATGTTGGATAGGCTGGATTAGACGTTTTGGAGTTGTGAACCAAAAGATCGCTTTCGCTGACACCGTTCTCGCTCAAAGTGACAACCTCTGGATCAAAACCATTTACTCGAATTCCCTTGTTGCGCTCAGCACCAAAAACCAACGGCTTACCTTCTTCCAAAAACAAGCTTTGTTCGCTCTTACTCTCTCTTCCGGTTACAGGTTCCCATGTTTTGTTATTATAAATTACGCAGTTCTGAAAGATTTCGATGAATGACGTCCCTTTGTGAGCATGGGCAGCTTTAAAAGTCTCCACCATGTGCTTCATATCCGTATCGCTTGTACGAGCCACAAAGGTCGACTCGCTTCCCAGTGCAAAGAGAAGAGGGTTCACCGGATAGTCCACGGAGCCAACAGGAGTGCTTTTCGTCTTCTTTCCCACTTCGGAAGTAGGGCTGTATTGACCTTTGGTCAGTCCATATATTCTATTATTGAAAAGCAGTACGTTTACATCAGGGTTTCTGCGGATGAGATGAAGAAGATGATTACCACCAATAGAGAGACCGTCGCCATCTCCAGTCACCATCCAAACGGACAATTCGGGATTCGCCACCTTTACTCCAGTGGCAACAGTGGGCGCACGACCATGAATGGTATGGAAACCGTAGGTGTTCATATAATACGGGAACCGACTGGAACAACCAATCCCGCTTACAACTACAAATTTTTCTTTGGGCACTCCAAGTTCGGGAAACGTCCGTTGTATGGCGTTGAGAATCGCGTAATCGCCACAACCCGGGCACCACCTCACGTCATTGGGTGCGACGAAATCCTTTTTATTGAGAGCGTTTTCTTCTCCGGTTACTGCCGTTTTCATCGTAATGGCGATAGAATAAGATTAACGAATCGTTTCTAGTATCTTATTGCTAAGCTCAGCAACCTTGAAGGGTTGCCCCTGCACCTTGGAATAAGAAACTACGTCAATGAGATACTTAGAACGAATCAAGAGGCTCAATTGACCCATATTTAGTTCAGGAATGAGAACTTTTTTGAATTTGGAAAGGATATTACACAAATCATGAGGAAAGGGATTCAGATTGCGAAGATGTAGGCTGCTGACAGGAAAACCTTCCGTTCGTAAATTACGTACCGCGGAAGTGATTGCACCATAAGTGCCACCCCATCCAAGAACTAGAAGATCTCCGCCTTCTACATCGCCAAACACCTTGGAGGGAGGGAGGGAATCGGCGATTGCATTGACCTTGTCTCCTCTCAGTCGCGTCATTTCTTCATGGTTATTAGGATCATAACTAACACCGCCCTCTTCATTTTTTTCCAAACCGCCAATCCGATGCTCCAATCCGATTTGTCCGGGAATGGCTTGATCACGAGCGAGAGTAGAAGGATCTCGCTTGTATACGACATAATCTTCGTTGGGGTCGGCAAATGGGACCTCAAGATCAGGTAGGTCGGAAACATTAGGTATCAACCAAGGTTCAGCTCCATTGGCGATGTAAAGATCGCTTAGCAGGATGACGGGGGTTTTGTAAGTTATGGCTATTCTTGCCGCCTCGATAGCGCAATCAAAGCAATCGGAAGAAGAATGGGCAGCAATAATGGGGATAGGACTGTCGCCATTACGCGAAAACATACTTTGCAAAAGATCGCTCTGTTCGTTTTTAGTAGGCAAACCTGTGCTTGGTCCTCCGCGCTGAATGTTGCAAATGATCAAAGGCAGTTCGGTAATTGAAGCCAAACCGATGAACTCGCTCTTTAAACACATTCCGGGACCACTGGTGGCGCAAACAGAAAGCTTTCCCGTAAAACTTGCACCCAAAGCCATGCCCATAGCGGCAATTTCGTCTTCGGCTTGGATAGTTTTTACGCCAAAATGCTTAAGTGCGGAAAGCCCTTCCAAAATAGGAGATGCAGGGGTTATGGGATAACCTGCGTAGAGTAATTCAAGTTTGGCTTGTTTCGATGCAGCAACCAATCCATAGACCAATGCCTCATTGCCCGAAATCTTTCGGTAAACACCGGCATCAACGGGAGCCTTGGCGATTTGGTATCGATTTCGGGCAGACTCCATCGTGTCGCCCAAGTTGAAACCGGCTTTAAGGGCAAGTGTATTCGCCTCTGCCAAGTCAGGCAGGCGCTTGCCCCACTTGTCTTGAAAAAACTTAAGGGTAGTGTCCAAAGGCCGACCGTAAACATAATACATAAAGCCAAGAGCGAAAAAGTTCTTACAACGAGCTTTGTCCGTGGGCTTAAGAGGGCTTTCGGCAAGTGCCTCCTTAGTCATGTTCGTAAAGTCTATCTCAACGAGGTGATATTTTTTTCGTAAATCCTCATCCTCCAGAGGATTAGTTTCATAATCCGCCTTCGCCAAGTTCATTTTTTTAAAGGCAGCCGTATTTACGACGAGCATGCCGCCAGCAGGCAAATCGGGTAAATTTGACTTCAGAGCAGCCGGATTCATGGCAACAAGTGCATCGGGTGCGTCGCCAGGTGTAAGAATTTCCCGACTCCCGAACTGTACCTGAAAACCGGAAACACCCGCCAAGGTTCCTGCAGGGGCTCGAATTTCAGCAGGAAAATCCGGCAATGTGGCAATGTCGTTTCCAGCAAATGCACTGCTGTCCGTAAAGCGTTCACCCACAGTCTGCATACCATCGCCAGAATCACCCGCAAAGCGAACAACAGCCGACTCGATTTCTATAAAACTGTCTTTGGCTTGAGCCATAGCAAAATTAAACAACTATATATCAGAAAAGAAAATTAAGAGAGCGAACAAGAAACAAAAACATATTTCGCAATGTATCTTTCTTCGAGTTATTTCAAGCTTGAAAAGAAGATTTTGGTTAACTCGCATTAGAAAAACTTAAGGAACCTCAGCCCCAAATGTTTCCTGACGAAAAATGGGAAGGGGAAAAGCAAATAAATTGAACGCCAAGGAGATGCGTTTACCAGGTGAAGAATTTATTCGTACACCATGTCGAAGATCCGAGGGGAAGAGAACCACGGAACCTGCTTTCGGCAATAGAGAAAAGTCCTCATTAGCATCGGATCGAAAGAAGAGATCACCCGAGTCAATGGGCACTTCAAGATAGTAAACACCGGAAACTTCAGACCCATGGGCATGATTGTGAACGCCGGTACTATCTCCTCTATCGGAAAGATTAAACCAGAAAGGCGGATGATGATGACCAGTGGGAGGCTCAAATAAAGCCAACATTTTTTTTCCAAAAACATTCACAGCAAAGTCACGAACAGGACAGACTATATCACGAACAGTAGGAACTTTATCTATTGGCAGGTAGGAATTTTCCCAACGACCGCGAATCTTATGTGAAAAAGAAAGGTCACCCATCCCAAGATTCAATTCATGCAGCAACCGAAAAGTCAGTTCAACATGGTTAGGCAAATACCCAAGAACGATTTCTTTTCCAGCAAATGATATTTTTTTCAGCTGTTGCATGGTGCGTGGAAGCTATTTCCTGCCCAATCGTAGTAAGAGATAGGTTTGCTCAGAAAAATCTCACTTAATCTGTCGATTTCACCCCAAGCGAAATCAGCAAAGTCGAACCTTGGGAAAACCGAACAACCTGTAAAGCACCATTTACTAGCGTTACAAAGCTCAGCAGCAAACGTGGTTTCCTTGGGAATCGCAAATTGAGGTTAATGCCTTGGAGGCATATCCGATCCGAGGGTTTTAAAAATGTAAACATCAACTCCAATCACATGAAAACGCAGTCTGCATGAAAGAACCCAGCCTGGTCGCAGACTAAACGATACCGTGCCGAATATTCATTGTCACTAAAATATCTAAAGCAAGAAGCCAAGACACGTTCTTAAGGTACAGAAGAAAGTTTACTACGAAATTTAAAAGGTACGTCTAAGCCATCGCCCTACGGGGTGATGTTTTAATCCGAAACTTTCGATGACTTCCTAAGCAATCATAATAAGGAATGTCTGAGAATGGTCGGGACGGAGAGATTCGAACTCTCGGCCTCCTGCTCCCAAAGCAGGCGCGCTAACCAGACTACGCTACGTCCCGAAACAAGAATTCAAGATGATAGGGATTTCAGTCCCACAAGCAAAGCAATTCCAATGATTTTTTAATATATTGATCAGAATGGTACAATCCGCGATTGGGTTTGCCCTAAACGCATCAACGCATCATGATGCGTTGATGCGTTTAGAAAGATGAGGAATTTTTGCAAAGACAAGCCAAGCGAAGCCGACCTTAGACAGTTGTTAGATAAACGTATTGTCTACTTGGATGGCGCAATGGGTACCATGATCCAGCAACACAAGCTGGAGGAAGAGGACTTTTGCGGAGATTTATTTAAGAATCACGATAAAGAGCTGAAAGGCAACAACGACCTGCTCTGCCTCACTCGGCCTGAAATAATCAAACAAATTCATAGTGCATACTTCGATGCGGGAAGTGACATCGTCGAGACCAACACCTTCAGCGGAACAAGCATAGCAATGGCTGATTACCACTTGGAAGGGATCGTCCGAGAACTAAATATTTCTGCAGCTAGGCTCGCTCGAGAGGCAGCAGACGAAGCGATGGAAAAGGATCCTCATCGCCCTCGTTTCGTTGCAGGTGCGATCGGCCCTACAAACCGAACTGCTTCACTCTCTCCGGACGTCAACGACCCTTCAAAAAGAAATGTAACCTTTGACGAACTTGTTACCGCTTACCGAAATCAAGCAAAAGCCTTAATCGAAGGCGGGGTCGACCTGCTTTTGCCCGAAACCACCTTCGACACTCTAAATCTGAAAGCCGCTCTGTTTGCCATCGAAGACTTATTTGATGAAATCGGACAGCGCATTCCGCTCATCTTATCGGTAACGATAACCGATGCCTCTGGTCGTACTCTATCGGGCCAGACAACGGAAGCTAGTTGGAATTCCATATCGCATTCAAAGCCCCTCTGCGTAGGTCTCAATTGCGCATTAGGTGCAGACGCAATGCGTCCTTACTTACAAGAGCTATCCCGCAACGCCGACTGCCTCGTTCACTGCTACCCAAACGCTGGACTACCTAACCCCTTGGCACCAACGGGTTACGATGAAACCCCGGAAGACACAGCCAACTCCCTCTCCGTATTTGCGAAGGAAGGTCTTCTTAATATTGCCGGAGGTTGCTGTGGAACCACTCCCGACCATATCCACACCATCGTGGAAAAACTTTCCGAACACCCTCCCCGACATGTACCTGAAATCGAGCCTGCCCTAAGACTAAGCGGACTGGAACCGTTTCAACTAAAGGCCAACGAAGCTCCCTTCCTAATGGTCGGTGAACGTACGAACGTCACCGGGTCTCCTCGTTTTCGTAAACTAATCGAAGCCGATGACTTCGAAGCCGCTCTCGCCGTAGCCAAACAACAAGTCGAAAACGGAGCCAACGTCATCGACGTCAACTTCGACGCCGCTCTCATAGACGGCGAAGCCTGTATGACCCGCTTTCTCAATCTCGTAGCCGGTGAACCAGACATTGTTCGAGTCCCCCTCATGATAGACAGCTCGAAATGGTCTGTGATCGAGGCAGGATTAAAGGTGACTCAAGGAAAATGCATCATAAACTCGATAAGCTTAAAAGAGGGAGAGGATTCCTTTATAAAGCAAGCGAATCTTGCCCTTCGTTACGGTGCTTCCATAGTTGTGATGGCATTTGATGAAAAAGGGCAGGCCGCCACCTTGGAGGACAAAATCCGAATATGTGAACGAGCTTATAAAATCCTAGTAGATGAAGTCAGTTTCCCACCGGAAGACATCATTTTCGACCCAAACGTCCTAACAGTGGCGACAGGTATATCCGAACACGACTCTTACGGCATTGATTTCATAGAAGCGGTACGCGAAATAAAGAAACGCTGCCCTTATGCACGAACGAGTGGCGGCATCAGCAACGTCTCCTTTTCATTTCGTGGCAACAACACCGTGCGCGAAGCTATGCACACCGTCTTTCTATATCATGCTCGTAAAGCGGGCTTGGACATGGGCATCGTCAATGCGGGGATGCTGGAGGTCTACGACGAAATCGACTCCTTACTTCGGGAGAAAGTCGAGGATGTCATATTAAACCGCAAGTCGGATGCATCGGATAAACTTTTGGAATATGCCGAAGAGGTAAAAGACCAAGCCTCTGGCAAAAGGTCTTCTGGTCCTGATCTCTCTTGGCGGGAATTACCCGTGAGCGAACGACTTGCACACGCACTCGTTAAAGGTATCGGGGATTACATCGAGGAAGATGCCGAAGAGGCCAGACAGCAATTAGGTCGACCCCTCGAAGTCATCGAAGGGCCACTCATGAACGGCATGAAGATTGTGGGGAATCTCTTTGGAGACGGTAAAATGTTTCTTCCACAGGTAGTTAAAAGCGCAAGAGTCATGAAGCGTGCAGTCGCCTATCTCGAACCGTTCATGGACGCCGAGAAACAAGCTGGCTCAAGCAATAAACGCGGTACCATGATCATTGCCACCGTCAAGGGAGATGTCCACGACATCGGCAAAAACATAGTCGCCGTAGTTCTCGCATGCAACAACTGGGAAGTCGAAGATCTCGGAGTAATGGTTTCCTGCGAAAAAATTCTACAGGCGGCAAAGGATAGAAATGCCGACATTATCGGCTTGAGTGGCTTGATTACACCATCTCTTGACGAAATGGCCAACAATGCCGCCGAAATGAAACGGCAAGGTTTTGACATCCCCTTACTCATCGGAGGAGCCACTACGAGTAAAGCTCATACAGCAATAAAACTAGCGCACCACTATGACCAACCTGTGGTTCAAGTCGCCGACGCCTCTCTAGTAGTCAATGTTTGTAATGAGTTGACCAATCCCGAAAAAAAGAAGGGCTTCGTAAAATCACTAAGCAAGAAACAGGAAGAGTTGCGGGAAAAGCATGCCACAGCAAACGGACCAAAACTACTTTCACTTGAAGAAGCCCGGGATCGCAGACTCTCCTTGGACTGGTCTTCCGAAAAAATCGAAGCACCAGATGAGAATAGACTCGGAGTAAGTATTTTCAAAGAGGTTTCCCTTGAAACTGTCGTGGAATATTTCGATTGGTCTCCATTTTTCTGGTCTTGGGAACTAAAAGGCAAATTTCCAGATATTTTCCAAAAAGGAGATTTAGGCAAAGAAGCTAAGTCTCTTTATGACGACGGCAGGAGAATCTTAGATCAAATCATTTCCGAAAAACGCTTTCAATGCCGCGCAGCCATAGGTCTATGGCATGCCAACTCCATTGGGGATGACATCGAATTATATGACGGAGAGTCAGGGAGCAACATCTTAGCCACCTTTAGGTTTCTTCGCCGACAACAAGAAATCCTGAGCAAAAAGACACAATACTGCTTGGCTGACTACATAGCTCCAAAGTCATCAGGCATTATGGACTACCTTGGAGGCTTCGCCGTAACAGCAGGATCTGGAGTAGAAACTTTTGCCAAAACCTTTGAAGATGGGGGAGACGACTACTCGTCAATCATTGTCAAGGCGCTAGGTGATCGGTTTGCGGAAGCGATGGCCGAATACATGCACCACAAAGTTCGCTGTTGGTGGGGCTTTGGAGATAATGAGAATCTCGACAATGAAGGTCGTATTGCTGAAAAATACCAAGGTATCCGTCCCGCCTCAGGCTACCCCTGTCAACCCGACCATGCGGAGAAAGACACGTTATGGAAAATTCTGGATGCGGAAAATTCTACAGGCGTTCAGTTGACGGAATCTCGGGCGATGAATCCAGGAGCCTCCGTTTGCGGTCTCTATTTTTCCAACCCAAAAGCAGATTATTTCAACTTGGGTCGCATAAACCAAGATCAAGTGAAAGACTATGCCGCCCGTAAAGGTTGGACTGTGGCGGAAGCGGAAAAGTGGCTCAGGCCCAATCTTGCCAGCTAAAGGGACAACGAGGAGGTATTTGCTTTGGCGTTGCCGGTCTTGCTCGCCTTCGTTATTAGAAAAAATCCTCAAAACCGTTACTAACAATTAAGAAAATGACTCCGATTGAGGAACTACGACACTCGGCATCTCACATTTTAGCGACGGCTGTGTTGCGTCTTTTCCCCGAGACCAAGCTGGATATAGGTCCTCCGACGAACACTGGTTTCTACTACGATTTTGATCTCGATCACAACTTCACTGCTCAGGATTTGGAATCCATCGAATCCGAAATGAAAAAAGTAGTGAAAGAAAACCAGAAGTTCATGCGAATGGAGGTACATCGGGACGAAGCCATAAAGCTGATCTCCGAGATGGGACAGGAGACCTACAAACTAGGTCGACTACAGGACATTCCGGAGGGGGAAGATATTTCCTTTTACCGGAACGGGGAATTCCTAGACCTTTGCGCAGGGAGCCATGTCGGTTACACGAAAAAGCTTAAAGCCTTCAAACTTCTCAGCATAGCCGGAGCCTACCACCGAGGAGACGAAAAGAACAAGCAACTGCAAAGAATTTACGGGACTGCCTTTCCCACAAAGGATGAATTAGCTCAATACCTTGAACGATTAGAGGAAGCAAAGAAACGAGATCACCGACAACTCGGTCGCGAACTCGGGCTCTTTCACATCGACGAAATGGTAGGGCAAGGCTTGGTCCTCTGGAAACCCAAGGGCGCTGTCATTCGACAAGAGCTTGAGAAGTTCATCTCCGAAGAACTAACCAAGCAAGGCTACTCGCAAGTATACACTCCTCACATCGGCAAACTCGATCTATTCCGAACTTCAGGTCACTTCCCATATTATAGAGAATCGCAATACCCCCCGATCGTTCATCGCGAATGCCTCGATGCTCTAGCTGAAGAAGGTTGTTCCTGCGCTGAGCTTTCAAACAAGTTAGATCAAGGGGAAATCGATGGATATCTGCTCAAACCGATGAACTGTCCGATGCACATTCGCATCTTTCGTTCCGAACAGCACTCCTACCGCGATCTCCCGATTCGCCTAGCCGAGTTCGGTACAGTCTATCGCTGGGAGCAGTCGGGCGAACTTAACGGCATGACTCGTGTTCGTGGTTTCACTCAGGACGACGCCCACCTCTTTCTCCGAGAAGATCAACTACAGGATGAGATTCAAGGTTGTCTGGGATTGGTAAAGCTAGTTTTCTCCATTTTGGGAATGAACGATTATCGAGTTCGCGTTAGTTTGCGTGATCCCGAATCCGACAAGTACGTGGGAGACCCCGCCGCTTGGGACAAAGCGGAATCCGACCTCCGTGAAGCAGTCAAGGGCATGGGCGTAGATTATGTTGAGGAACCAGGCGAGGCAGCGTTTTACGGACCGAAGATCGACTTCATTGTCAAGGACGTCATCGGTCGTGAATGGCAACTCGGGACGGTGCAGGTAGACTACAACCTGCCCGAGCGCTTCGATCTCTCCTACGTGGGTTCCGACAACAAGGACCATCGTCCCGTCATGATTCATAGAGCCCCGTTCGGTTCCATGGAACGGTTTTGCGGGGTTCTCATCGAGCACTTTGCGGGCAGCTTTCCGACTTGGCTTGCCCCCGAGCAAGTTCGCCTGCTCCCGATGAACGACGACCTGGTCCCACAGGCTCAAGAAATCCTTGAAAAATTCAAATCCTCTGGACTCCGTGGGAGCGTGGATAAACATGCCGCGAAACTAGGCGCCAAAATTCGTAATGCCGAAAACGACAAAATCCCCCATATGCTGGTTCTCGGAAAACGCGAAGCTGAGGAAGGAAAAATCTCCGTCCGTTCACGAGCCAATCCCGAATGGGACGGCCCCATGAGTGTAGATGAATGTCTGGCTAAACTCCTTGAGGAAGTAGAAACCAAGGCCCTTCCTAGGCCCAAAGCGCAAAAAGAGAATGGCTGAGAACCGGCTCACGCCGAAACGATCACTCCTCAACATTGCCAACGCAATTGTCGCGTTTCCCATCGTAATTGTCGTGCATGTCTATCGTTTTTTCTCGCCCCTCAAAAAATATCTGCTCGGACCCACGGCGGGTTGTCGCTTTGAGCCTACCTGCTCGGCTTATGCACTGGAATGCCTGCAACGATTCCCTCTTCCTATCGCTCTCTGGAAAACCATCCGTCGAATAGCGCGATGCAATCCTCTTCACTCGGGTGGTTATGACCCGGTCCTAAGCGAAGATGAGGATTGCCAGTCCCCGAAGAATAATTGACCTGTGCGCATCATCCCCGTCGAAAACTTTCCCTCGCGCGATGAAGCGGCGCTTGTCTCATTTTTGGAGCGTTGCAAAAGTGAAGCCAGAAGAAAAGGTTCTCCATATTTCGGTTCCATCACGGTCGAAACTAATTTCGTCGACCCACTTGCTATCCTCGAGACGATCAGAGAGGAAGGAAATCCCTTGTGGTACGTGGAGCGACCATCCGAGGAATTCGCGCTATCGTGCGGAGAAGCAGTAGCATACCAAGAATTTTCGGGGCACGCTCGTTTTTCCGAAGCCCGTCACTTCGCCACCGAAGTGTTTTCCCAAACCATTGCCACGGGCGACCTAGCCCCAGGTGGAGCCGGTCCTACGTTCGCCCTCGCCGCAACCTTCGAAGAACACAATGACCTGCACGGAGACCACCCCGCCCCACTCGCCGTTTTCATGCCCCGCTGGCAAGTCCTTCGGAAAGGCGGTCGGCACTATGCAATTGCTAATGCAAAGATAGAACCAGACTCCAACCTCACTGAGATTGCGCAAAGTATTTGGGCAGCTCACGGAAGATTATCGCACTTTCGCAACGAAACCGAAATCTCCAGCTTTGTTCAATTGCCTCCTCCGATTCTCTCACCTCAACGAGAACAAAACGATTACGAGAAGATCGTTGCCAAAGCCCTTGATCTCCTTAACGCGGAAAGCTTCGACAAAATCGTGTTGTCGCGCAAAATCACTCTCGACTCGGATCGCTCTCTATCTCCGTTTTCACTCGCGCATCAACTCCGTGAAAGGTTTCCCGACTGCCACACTTTTTGCCTAGGTGACCACCGACCGGGAATGCTGGTTGGAGCGACTCCTGAAAACCTCTTGCGCGCACAGGGCGATCGAATCGAAACGGAAGCTCTTGCCGGCACTACGGCAAGAGGTGATAACGCTGGAATAGATGCTCAACTGGGCCAAACCCTTCTCGGAGACGAAAAGGAAGCACGTGAACACCGGTTTGTAGTGGAGTCCATTGTTCGTCGCCTGCGAGCACTAGGTCTGAAGAATTGCGAAGAAGGTCGCCCTCGCCTGCTTCGCTTATCGAACCTCCAGCATGTACGAACCCCTCTTCGGGCGAATTTGCCCAAGGACCTGCATCCTTTGGATATTCTCGCGGAACTTCACCCGACTCCGGCCATAGGCGGAAGTCCTCGCGGATCGGCATTGCCTCGCGTGAGTGAGCTCGAAGGCTTTTCCAGAGATTGGTACAGCGGTGTAGCAGGGTGGTTCGACCATGAAGGAGAAGGAGAATTCGTAGTACCACTTCGCTGCGGTCACCTTAAGGGTAAACAAGTCGCATTGTACGCAGGCTCAGGAATTGTAAAAGGTTCAGATCCCGTTAAAGAAAAAAATGAAACCGATCTCAAGTTTGCCGCCATGCTTGAATCGCTTCAACGCACCTGATACGAAATATTCCCATGAACGAATCGAGTTTAACCAACGCCCGAGCCAATCAAGCTTGGGGCACGACTTTGGCCCGTACACTCTCGTTCTTGGGCGTTCGACATGTGGTTTTTTCTCCCGGATCTCGATCCACACCGTTGATTCTTGCTTGCGAAGCATGCAAGGACTTAGAGACCCTTCCCATACTCGACGAGCGCTCAGCCGGTTTTTACGCAATCGGCCTAGCCAAGATGTCAAAGAAACCAGTCGCTGTCGTCTGCACCTCGGGAACGGCAGCGGCGAACCTGTCACCCTCAGTCTTGGAGGCGAACTTGTCCGGTGTCCCCCTGCTTCTTCTAACTGCGGATCGTCCCCCGGAATTGCGAGATTGCGGGGCCGGACAGGCCATCGACCAGTTGAAACTCTACGGTTCTCACGTCCGTTGGTTTCACGAGGTGGCGACACCCGAGTTTCAGACAGACCGACTTGACTATCTGCGGCAGACCCTCGTCCATGCCCTAGCGAAGGCAACGAACGTCGGAGGTGGCCCCGTACATCTTAACTTCCCTTTTCGCGAACCGTTTTTTGTCGAGAACGAATGGACGAACCCTCCTATGCCCGCAGGGTTTAAATGGGATCATTTCCTTCAACAGGTTAGCCCACCGGTTACCACGCGAACCCAATTGCTGGAAGATTTCTCAATGTTTGAAAACTTTCGTCGATGGCTCGTAGTAGCAGGCGAAGGCTGTTCGGCAAGGAATGCCAAAGAAATCTCCGAGAAATTGGGAGCTCCCGTCCTAGCTGCCGCCTTTTCACCAGTTCGAGAATCCGTGTCCTCGCACCGCATACTGCGATTCGAGAATCTATTGCGCGACGACATCTTTCGAAGCGAGGTCACTCCCGACGCAGTACTCAGTCTCGGATCACTACCCACAAGCAAGACCCTGCGATCGTGGTTGAACGAACTTGATTCACCTACATGGGTGGCCGAACCTTCAGGTCGTAACGTAGACGGGTTGCAAAGGCGATCCATTCACCTTGCGTGCGACTTCGAGGCACTGGCGGATTCCTTGCCAAAAATCGAGGCAGAGAACGGTTGGATCGAAAGTTGGGCGAATGCCGAAGCGCGACTCGAAGCTAAGTTGAATAAGGCCTTCTCTCAAATCGAAAATCTGTTCGAGGGGAAGGTGGCCCATCTTTTGTCCACTGCATTACCTGACGATTCCGACCTCGTGGTCGCGAACAGCATGCCTTTGCGCGACGTCGAGTGGTTTTGGCAGGGAGGAAAAGGGAAAAGACGATTATCGGGAAACAGAGGTGCCAACGGAATCGACGGTACTCTTTCAACTGCCTTGGGCGTGGCTCATGCAGTGGAAACTCCAGTATTCTTGCTTACGGGGGACCTCGCCTTTCTTCATGACGTCAATGGCTTGCTATCCAAGCATATGTTTAAAGGCAGTCTCACAGTAATAATCATCAACAACTATGGTGGAGGCATCTTTGAGAATCTTCCAGTCGCGAAACTGATGCCTTTCGAAAAATGTTTCGCCACCCCGCAGGAGGTAGATATGGGCAATCTCTGTAAAGCCCACGGCATTATCCATGCCAAGCCAAAGGATTGGGCGACCTTCGAAGACTTGATTCGCGAACCTTTAGGACAGGGCATACGCGTCATCGAGGTCGTGACGGATCGAAAGGCCGACGTCGTGACACGACAAGAACTTCTCTCCCTTGGTCCCACGAACTAAGTCAAATGCCTGAACTCGCAGAGGTCGCTTTCGCCAGCAAAGCTTGGAAAGGTGGCATAGGGGATGTGGTCGCCAAGGTGCAGACAAAAGGCGTATCGCGAGTGTTTAGGAACACCGATCCTGCAAAGGTAAAAAACGGTTTGCATGACACCAAGCTCACAGGTTCGAAAACGCATGGGAAGAAGATGTTGTTCCGTTTTTCGGATAATCGTTGGCTAGGTCTGCATCTTGGCATGACGGGCTGGTTGTTCACCGAAGATTCAGACTACCTCTCTGGAAAGCATGACGCTCTTGTCCTGCGACAGGCTGGGCGAAGCCTAATCTTTCGCGATCCTCGTCAGTTCGGTCGAGTCCACTACCACCAGGGCAAAGATGCTCCTGCATGGTGGAGCGACCTACCACCAGAGGTGACCTCCGACTTATTTACGTTCGAGCTTGTAAGGACCGTCCTAAAGCGTCGGTCTCGTTCCCCAGTGAAAGCGGTCCTGCTCATGCAGGAATTCTTTCCCGGAATTGGCAACTGGATGGTGGATGAGATCCTTTGGCGGGCGCGTATCCACCCTGTAGAGCGGGCAGGAAACCTATCTCCTGCAAAACAAAAGGCCCTTTGGGAACAAACCCAATTCGTGGCAAACGGTGCCCTTGAAACGGTCGGAAAACGAGGAGGAGACCCACCTGAGGACTGGTTGTTTCACGTTCGCTGGAAGGACGGGGGGAATTGTCCGAAATTGGGCAAGCCGCTCGTTCGTGAAACCGTGGCCGGCCGAACTACTTGTTGGTGCCCTTCTTTGCAGCGTCTGACAAAAAGGTAAATTTATTTTCTAAGGTTTAGCCCTCTTGCGCGTCACTTAAGTTGACACGCATCCCGTATGCACACTTTAAACTTAATACGACCCTTTAAAAAACCCTTTAGAAAAAATCCTCCGAAAACACAATTTTCCGTTATGAAAATTCCTGTGAAATACGCATCCCTCGTTATCCTTCCTATCTTGGCAATCGGTCATGCAACCGCCGTCCCACTTGGCTTTCTGGAAAAATTCGCGATTTCCGAAAAGCGCGAAGATGCCCTTAAGGAACTGATCCCCGGAACCCGCGAGTATTATTACTATCATGCCCTTCACGCTCAAAACCAAGGGGATGCTCAAGAGCTCAAGCGAATCATCGGACTATGGATCAAGCGCTACGGGCACTCTAGCCAAGTCAAGGAAATCCAGAATCGCCAAGCCTTGCTCGCTTTTGAAAAAGACCCCGAAAGAACCTACTCCCACCTCAAGAACGAATTGCGACCCAACTTCAACCACAGCCGGTTAATCGAGGGAAGAAAGCCCACCCACCCGACCAAGCTCGACCCGGAGGCCATCAGTTATGACAACTTTCTCAACCAAGCCTTCCGTCAGTACAAAAACGTACAAGGAGTCTCGGATCGCGGACTGGAGACTCTGGATCACGATGACCTCAATGCGGATAGGCTCAGGCACTTCCTCAGCCGTCTCCAAAGGCCCGATGTTCCAAACTTGCCCGCCTTCGTGGCCAAAGATCTCAAGGCAAAGTTTAGCCGGGGATTCGGTTCTCAGGGCATTCACCGGAACATGACCAAGGCCCAGCTCGACGAGCTTCTCCAATTGGAGCCCAAACTGATCGACAACTCGAACTTCATCAACGTCTACCTCTCCAAACTGGCTCCTTCCGACGACGTGGACGTAGCTTACGACCTCGAGGAAAAGGAAAAGCACCTCAACCGCATCTACCTCTTCTCCGAGCGGCTCGCTCCCGCCCATAACTCGCTCAAGGCGAATGCAATCTATCACATGCTCCAGTTACAGCGCTCCCGGGGCGAATGGAACCGTCAGCTTTTCATGGAATACCTCTCGCTCCCCCGACGGGGCGTCTACGTCAATCCGAAGAGGTGGGAGGAAGCTTTGCGCAGAGACCGTCGAATCGAAGTAAACCTGCGTGCCGACTACCGTTCCTTCACCGGGCTCGACAGAATAATAAATGACGAACCCTTGGTCCGGTCATATTTCCTGAAGTTTTTCATCAAGGAGCAAAACTACGAACCCTTCGTCCAGCTCGTCCGGGACGATTATCTCAAACCGCTCTTTGCCGAGGCCAAGCTCATCTCCGGTTCAGGCGATCCCGAGAAATGGTACTCCATGCTCTCAGCCGGCGCCGTCAACAACCTGCGCGAAAGAATCGACCTCGACTTTCCGCACGACAACAAGGAATTCTTCGGGGCCAACGAACCCGTCCGGCTCAAGCTCGCGGTCAAGAATGTCGAGACACTCCTGGTCAAGGCCTTCGAGATCAATACCTTCAACCATTTCACCCGGAATCTCCGTCCGGTCGACACCACCATCAACCTGGACGGGTTGAGCGCAACTTGGGAACGCCTAATCAAGTACGAGGAATCTCCCATGCTCAGGTCGGAGAGAAACTTCGACTTCCCGGAACTGAAAAAGCCGGGTGTCTACGTAGTCGAGTTCATCGGTAACGGAAAGAGCAGCCGAGCCCTAGTTACGAAGGGGAATCTCAGAATCCTGGAAAAAGTCGGCCCAGCCGGACACGAACTCAGGATCGTGGACGGGAACAACGCAAAATGTCCCAATGCAACCGTATGGCTCGAGGGAACGGAATATTCTCAAAACAAAGAAGGAATCATCAATATCCCATTCAGCAACCGCCCGGGCAGACGGGACCTGGTTCTGAGGGACGGTTCCTTCTGCGCGCTCGCCAAGCTTGATCATCTCGCCGAGAGCTACAAGTTGGACGCCGCCATTCAACTCGATCGGGAAAGTTTGATCGAGGGAACGACGGCCAAGGTGATCCTTCGTCCCCTTCTTCGCCTCAACGGGAACCCTGTTTCGACTGATCTTCTGGAGGAGACCAAATTATTGATCCATTCGTCCGATCACGACGGCACTCCGGGCATGCTGGAAATAGACCTCCCGAAATTCGAACAAGGAAAGGACCTCGTTCATGAATTCAAGGTTCCGAAAAAGCTGTCGACCCTTCGCTTCGAGCTCAGGACCAAGGTCCAAAACCTGAGCAAGGCCACCAAGCAGTCCCTCCGGCGTGACCGGACCTTTACGGTCAGCCAGATGGATCGCACCCTCAAGCCCGAGGCCTTTTATCTTTCCCAAAGCGCGGGCGAATATTTTATCGAAGCGCTCGGGCGCAACGGGGAAATCGTGAGGGACCGGGCACTGATCCTTGAAATCAAGCACCTCGATTTCACGAATAGCCGAACCCTCAGCCTGAAGACCGGACAGGATGGACGGATTGAACTCGGCGCGATGCCTGGAATCGAGTGGGTCCGCGCCAGCCACCCGGACGGAGCAACCTACAATTGGCCCATCGCCCGGGACCGCGCCGTCCGGAACGTCCAACCTGCAGCCATTCATGCCACCACGGACGAAATGATCGAGGTGGCCGTGCCCGGGGAACCGGACAACGCGGACAAACCCTCCGTTTTCTCACTCCTTTCCAAGCGCAAGGGCTTTTACGAGAAAAATCACGCCTCGGCGGGAACGATCCAAGGAGGCTACCTCTACCTACGCGGTCTTGCCCCGGGCGACTACGAACTCTTTCTCAAGCACACCCGTCAAACGATCACCCTCCGCATAACCGAGGGCAAACGGACCAACGGATTCGTCCTGTCCAAGAACCGGATTCTCGAAGACAACGGGCTGAACCCCATCCAGATCCAAGCCGTTGCCATCGAGAACGGAAAAGCGAAGATCCTCGTTGGAAACGCGGGCAAACTCACCCGTCTTCACGTCTATGCCACCCGTTACCTCTCGAATTGGGATACCTTCTCGGCCTTGGACGTGGGTGGGGCTCCCTCGCCTTACTCTATGAACTTGGCTGGCAAACGTTCCTTTTACGTCAAGGAACGGGCAATTGGAGAGGAATACCGCTACGTGCTCGACCGCAGGTATGCCGTCAAGTACCCGGGCAACATGCTCGAGCGCCCCGGGTTGATCCTTAACCCCTGGTCGGTGAGTAAGACCGATACGGTACGCCAAAATGCCGCCCAAGGAGGTGACTACGAAAGGAAGATGGACAAAGCCGCAAACAGCAAGTTGGGAAAACGTGGTTTACGCTCTTCCGTAAGCGGAGGGGAAAGCGACTATGCCGACCTGGACTTCCTCGAGCAAAACGCCCTTCTCTGGGCAAACATCAAGCCCGACGAGAAAGGGATCGCATCGATCGATCTCAAGGGCTTGTCCGGACACCAACGCCTTCACGTCTTTGCCGTCGATGCGTGGAACGTCGCATACCGCCCGGTATCTCTTCCTTCCGCCGAACTCAAGCGCAAGGAATTGCGAATGGTTCGTGAACTGGACCCTGACAAACCATTCTCCGAGCAGAAACTGTTCACTTCCCTCGCCAAGGGCGAAAGATTCGAGTTGGCCGATGTGACCACCTCCAAAGTCCAGGCCTACGATTCCCTTGCCCGGGTATACGGTTTGCTTTCCTCCCTGAGCGAAGACAGCAACCTGGCAAAGTTCGGGTTCATCCGTGATTGGCCGGGGCTCAAGCCTTCAGAGAAACAAGCCAAGTACTCGGAATTCGCCTGCCACGAGCTTAATTTCTTCCTTCATCAAAAGGATCCCGTCTTTTTCAAAAAAGTCATCCTGCCCTACCTGGCCAACAAGAAGGACAAGACCTTCATGGACCATTGGTTGCTCGGTTCCGACCTCTCCCCCTACCTCGAACCCTACCGTTTTTCCCGACTCAATGCAGTCGAGAAGATTCTCATGGCCAGAAAGCAAAAAGACGGGGGCTCGGCGATGGCTCGCTACGTCAGGGAACTCAAGGAAATGATCCTCCTGAATCCGGAGGAAGACAACCGTCTGTTCGACGCGGCCATCGGAAGTTCAGCTCTGGAAACTGATGATTCTCTCGGGTTAAGAGCCCAGCAAGAACAGCAAAGACAGGATCTCGTTAAATCTATGCGCAAAGAGAGCACCATGGCCTTTAAGGAAATGGAAGCGAGCAGTAGTTTACAAAAAAGTTTTAATCAGAGTAGAGGAGTAGGAGGAGGAGGTGCTGACCGAGCCCTGGCCCTCGACTTCAGCGCCACAGCCAACGCTGAGGTGGACTTTGGAGTTATGGATGAAGCAAAGGCGGTTGGGGAAATCGAATTTTCCGACGCCAGTTTAAATTTAAACCGGCTAATGAAAGGGCAAGCAAAACTCCTGACGAAAATGTTCGAAGGAGACAAAATGACCTTCGAAGCAAAGGGGAAACGGGCAACCAATGGAACCCTCCGGGCAAGATTGGATGAAAGAAAGGCTGTCCGCCAGTTTTACCGGAAACTGCCCCCGACCGAGGAATGGGCGGAAAACAACTACTACCAACTCCCCATCGATCAACAAAGTGCCAACCTGATACTGATCAATGCCTTTTGGAACGACTTCGCCTCCCACCCCGAAAGGAGGCCTTTCGTCTCGGGCAACTTCATTTACGCGACCCGTAACTTTTCCGAAATGATGTTCGCCCTGTCCGTGCTCGATCTGCCTTTCGAACCAGTCGATCATGAAGTCGAAAACAAAGGGACCGCCTTTTCCCTCAAGTCGGACCAACCCTTGCTTCTCTTTCATCAGGAAATTCGCGAGGCGAAGAATGCCAAGGACGCCCGTGACATACTCCTCAGTCAAAATTTCTACCGGGCGGATTCGCGCTATGTGAACGATGGGGGGGAACGCCTTGATAATTTCGTGAAGGATGAATTCCTCAAGCAAATCGCCTACGGGTGTCAAGTCGTCATCACCAACCCCACCTCGTCCGTGCGCAAGCTCAGGTACCTTGCCCAGATTCCGACCGGGGCCATACCCTTGCAAAACGGGTTCTATTCCGACGGTCGCCCGTTCCGGTTGGAGCCCTATTCCACCCGTACCTTCGATTTCTACTTTTACTTCCCCGAAACAGGAGACTTTCCGATCTACCCGATCCAAGTAGCGAGTGAACAGGGACATCTGGCCGGCGGCAAACCCTTCGTCTTCAAGGTGGTTGAAAAGCTGAGCAAGCGGGACGAAACCTCTTGGGCATGGGTTTCCCAGAACGGGACGGAGAAAGAAG
>PCBO01000136.1 GCA_002730975.1 Opitutia bacterium | reverse complement strand
TTGTCGTTCACGATGAAGCAGTTATGAGCATGGTTGTCGGTCACGCTTGCAATATGGGTATAATAGAAGTGAGAGCGATCCTGGAAATTATAGAAAATGCACATGTCACGATGTCCGTACTCCTTGCCCGTTTGCTGAAGCTGAGCCTCTAGCACAAAATCCTTAACCTCTACCTCCTTGACCAACCCGATAGTGTAGGGAGATCGTACCTTGTACTTGTAGTTGTGCCCTTTGCTCTGGAACTCAATAAAGCTCTTGCCTCTCACTGCCGGCACTTTCCAATTATGAGGGTTCGTAAACCAGAAGCTATTTTTCGCCTGAGCCTCATTGCCGTCGAAGCCTTGGAAATACACCATCTTGTGATTTGAGAATCCAACAGGAGCGTCGTCCTTCTGGCCTTTCTGTCCGTCGTCCTTCTGGTTTGCAAGAGCAACCAATGCGTAACAGGTGGGAACACCTTCGGGTGCGGGGGCTTTCTTTTCCGCGAGGAGAGCACATGTGATGAGACCTGAAAAGAGAAGATGGAAAACGGTTTTCATGGTTGGCGGCGTTTAGTTTTTCGTGGAAAGGATTCAAAGTTTGCGGCAAAACTGGATGCCGTCGGCGATAGGGAGCAAGACGCACTCGATGCGCGAATCAATCGCCAGCTTGGCGTTAAGTTCTCGGATGGCCTTGGCATTCTCATGGTCTGACGTACCCTCGAGAACGCGCCCGCCCCAGAGCATGTTGTCAAACAGAATGAGACCGTTCGGACGGATGAATGGCAGGATGCGCTCGTAGTAGGAGTTGTACTCGGTCTTGTCGGCATCGATGAAGGCGAAGTCAAAGGAGGCATCGGGATCGAGTTTGTCGAGAGTTGCAATTGCAGGGCCAAGGCAAAGTTCAACCTTATCGGCAACACCGGCAAGTTCCCAGTACTTGCGGGCGATGGAAGTCCATTCATCGTCGATGTCTAGGCAAAGAAGTTTCCCGTCGTGGGGAAGAGCCCGTGCAACGCACAAGGCACTGTACCCCGTAAAGGTACCCACTTCGATTGCCCTACGGGTCCCGATTAGCTGGGCGAGAATGTATAAGAACTGCCCCTGCTCCTCGCTAATCTGCTTGCGGGCGTCTTCGCCGAGGGTCGCCGTCTCCTCTCGCAAGGCAGTAAGAATCGGATCATGGATACCGCTTCGATGGGAACGAGCAAATTCATAGAGCTCATCGTTGAGCGAAAGGTATTTGAGATAGTCGCTCATGTGAGCGATACAGGAATATGTGAAAGAATGCTATTAATATACGTCTCTCAGATACCGCTTTTCCTTTTGCATCGCTTTTACGTAAGCGGCGGCACTTTCCTCGTCCATTCCACCTTCCTTGGCAGTGATGTCCTTGAGAGCTTGGTCAACGTCCTTGGCCATTCGATTGGCATCTCCGCATACGTAGAAAAGAGCCCCGTCTTGAAGCCAATCCCAAAGCTGTTTGGATTTTCCCAGCATCTTGTGCTGAACGTAAACTTTGTCTCGTTGGTCTCGAGACCATGCAAGATCCAAATTGGCTAAGATACCATCTGCCTTGTACTTGGTCCATTCGTCACCATAGAGAAAATCGTCTTTTGCGGATCGGTCGCCAAAGAACAGCCAGTTGCGCCCCTTGGCTCCGGTTGCAATCCGCTCTTCCACAAAAGCCCGAAACGGGGCAATGCCCGTGCCGGGACCGACCATGATAATCGGGACATCGGGATCTTCAGGTAGTTTGAAATTTTTGTTCGGATGAAAATAGCAAGGTATCAAGCCGTCAACGCGCTCAGCCAAATAAGTCGAGCAAACTCCCTTGCGCGAGCGACCGTGAGATTCGTAGGTCACCACGGCTACAGTCAAATGAACTTCGTCGGGATGAGCCTTCAAGCTGGAAGCAATCGAATATAGTCGTGGTGGCATAGCGCGAAGAAAGCCGATCAAGTCATTGGCAGAAAGTTCGGGGGCAGGAAAATCCTCCAACAAGTCTACAAGCTCCCTACCCCATAAGTATTCCTGTAGTTGTTCCTTATTTTCAATGGCAAGCAATCGTTCAAGTTCTGCAGATTGAGCAAAGACATTATACTTTTTCAGCAAGATTTTTGTAATTCCGGTACATGCATAGTTCGACACCAATGCCTCGCGAAGAGATTTTTGCTTCTCTTCGGAAACATTGACGGTTTCATTTCCGGTAAAGCCGGACGCATTCAAAAGTTCGGCCACGACGTTTTCGCAATTTTCGGGGATGACGCCCAACGAATCACCAGGATCATATTCTGCATCAATACCTTCCAAAGAAATCTCAAAATGACGGGTTTCCTTACCCGAGCCTTCTCCACTCAAGTTCGTGTTGATAGATAACGGGGCAAAAAAAGGATTATCTTTGGTGAAACCACCATGCTCATCGCTAACGCTCATAAAAACTCTTATTCAGTTAAAAGAAAATAAACTAGATTTCGCGAAGATAACTTGGTAATGGCGAACGGCGAGGCGAAAAACAGAGGAAAAGCGTTTGCATTTTCAGAATTAAATCTATCCTGTACTTAATGTCATTTACAAAAGCAAAACTCAGTTCCAAAGAGTGGCTCGCTTCCATCGACTCATCTTCCTTTGGTCCCGAAGAATGGGAAGAGGCTGCACGGTTTCTTCTTGAAAAACTTTGTTCGGACAAACTTCAAGCACCATTCACCGAGATTAAAGAATATTTGTCCTGCTGTGCTCAGTCGACAATCGGAAGTTATCCGCTTCCACCTTTCGTGGAAATCGTCGCAGAGTTTTACGACCAATACGGATTGGACTCGGCTAAGCCCTTGGATGACTAATCTACATGGGCAATATGAGCCGCAGCAACGTGGACATATTTTTCCGCCCAAGACTTCAGCGAAGTTTGCTCCTTGTCACCAAGCAATCTCTTCACTTTGGCTGGAACACCGGCAACCAAGCTACCCGGCGGAACCTGCATACCTTGGGGCACGAGTGAACCGGCAGCCACTATGGAACGAGACCCGATCACTGCTCCATCAAGAATCGTCGAGTTCATACCGATCAGGCACTCGTCCTCCACCACGCAGGCGTGAACGACTGCGGCGTGACCGACAGTAACGTAGTCGCCGATGATGACCGGGAAATCGTCGGCAAGATGAATCACGGTCCCATCCTGAATATTTGTGGCTTCTCCAATTTGTATGAAGTTGATATCTCCACGAAGCACGCAACCATACCACACGCTGCTTCGAACCCCCAAGCGAACATCACCAATGACTGTAGCCCCTGTAGCAATAAAAGCATTTTCTGCCAATTGCGGTTCCTTGGAGAGGAAAAGTTCAAGACGTTCCTGAATGGTCATCTTACCTTATGGAAGAAGAAGATTCAGTTTGAATTTGGAATCTACGGGACACATTAGGGAGTTTCAGGTTTTCTGTTTGAGAATTCCAATGCTTGTCAGTTAATACTCTATTAATATGTATCTATCGATACTTAAGCTCTATCCCGAACTGTTGCCAGATATCCTCGCCTAGATGACTTTCAAAGTCTAACTCTTCCAAAGTGATGTGGAAAGGCCATGACTTAGGGACATCAACTCGTATCGACCTGTACCCTTTCTTAGACACGTCAATCCAACGAGTTCCCTGAATATTGGATGGTACTCTCGCCTCTCCTCTAGCATTAGTTTTTGCTGGACCGATGTTCATGGACAGTGAAATCGAGTAAATAAGGGCTTGGGGTATTGGCTTGCCCGTCACATCAGTCACCACAACTTTCGGCGATGCGCATCCTACAAGGAAAAGTATAAAAATAGTAGTGAGAAGATGACATGCATAACTCACGATCCTTCTTCGCTAAAAACTGTCAAGAATCTCAGACAGTCCGTTAAGTATCATCTACTTACCTACTGACAAGCTTCGCATTCTTCGCCATTAAGCATGGCTTCTATGCTGCAGGCTTTGGCTTCCGCATCGGTAAACGCCTTCTTCGCGGTAGGCTCATCTGAAACAGAATTAGTTTTCGAATCATTCTGCTTTAGATCAACAGTGGCCTTCTCGATATTCGAGGCACTGAGCGTACGCAAGTAATAGGTGGTTTTGAGCCCTTGTCGCCAAGCAGCACGGTACATGTGTGAGAGAGTCTTCAAATCGGGTGACCCAAGAAAAAGGTTAACAGACTGAGACTGATCTATCCACTTCTGACGCCGACCTGCTGCGGCAATTACATATTCGTACGGAACGTCGAAAGCTGTTAAGTACTTCTGCTTTAAATCTTCAGGAATCGATTCTATATCCTTAACCTCTCCATCGAAGTACTTGAGATGATCGCTCATCTTCTTGTTCCATAAGCCTTTGGCCTTAAGGTCGCGAACCAGATACTGATTGAGAACCATAAAGTCGCCCGATAAGTTACTCTTAACGAAAAGGTTTTTATAAGTGGGTTCGATACATGGAGATGAGCCCATGATATTGGAAATTGTAGCAGTTGGAGCAATCGCGATAACATTGCTGTTTCGCATACCATGATTGCTGATCTTTTCTCTAACCGGATCCCAATCCATTCTACCACCTTTGGGAACTTCAATGTCCTGACCTCGTTCCTTTTCGAGTAAAGAAATTGAATCTTGAGGCAAAATCCCACGATCCCATTTAGATCCCTTGTAACTCGGATAAGAACCTCGTTCAGCGGCGAGATCACTGGAAGCTTCATATGTGTAATAAGCAATAGCCTCCATGAATTCGTCGTTGAAATCCACGGCTTGATCAGATGCAAAAGCTATGTTTTTTGCATAGAGAGCGTTTTGTAAGCCCATGACACCGAGTCCGATGGGTCGGTGACGATTATTCGAAGTCTTCGCCGCATCAGTTGGGTAAAAGTTTACGTCGATGACATTGTCGAGCGCCCGCACGGCGATTTGTATAGTCTCTCGCATCTTTTTATGATCGAGGGAACCGTTGGGTTTGAGGTGAGAATCGAGTACAATCGAGCCTAGGTTGCAAACGGCAGTCTCATCATGACCTGTATTCAGTGTTATTTCCGTGCAAAGATTCGAACTGTGTATCACGCCAATGTGATCTTGGGGACTACGAACATTACAAGTGTCCTTGAAGGTGATCCATGGATGCCCGGTCTCGAAAAGAACCTTGAGCATTTGCTTCCAAAGATCAATCGCAGGAATCTGCTCACTCCAGATTTCACCACTTTCAGCCTTAACTTCGTACTCGATGTACTTTTTCTCAAAATCCCGTCCGTAAATCTCATGAAGATCCGGCACTTCATTGCTTCGAAACAGTGTCCACTTTTCTCGAGACTCCATCCGTTTCATGAACAGATCGGGAATCCAATTCGCCGTGTTCATGTCGTGAGTACGACGACGATCATCCCCAGTGTTCCGACGAAGTTCGAGAAATTCCAAAATGTCGTTATGCCATGTTTCAAGGTAGGCACACCCTGATCCCTTGCGCTTACCACCTTGGTTTACCGCACAGAGTTGATCGTTATGCAATTTGAGAAAAGGAATGACTCCTTGGCTGTCTCCGTTCGTGCCTTGAATATAGCTGCCCGTACCACGGACGGATGTCCAACTGCCACCCAATCCCCCAGCCCACTTTGAAAGAAATGCGTTTTCCGCGATCCCTCTATACATTATAGACTCAATCGTGTCGTCTACCTTGTAGAGATAGCAGGAAGAGAGTTGGGAATGCAGGGTACCCGAATTAAAAAGAGTCGGTGTAGAAGAGCAGAAGCGGCGACTTTTATACAAATTGTATAGATCGATGACTTTTTGCTCAGCATTTTCTTCCTCGTGAGCAAAAATACCCATGGCAACGCGCATCCAGAAAAACTGAGGACTCTCCAATCGACACGGAGAGGCAGATGTTTTGTCGACTATCAGATAACGGTCATAAAGGGTTTGGATGCCAAGATAATCAAAATCCAAGTCGGCTGATGGATCTAGAGCTGCCGACAATTGATCGAGGTCATAGTTACGAAGTTTAGGATCAAGACGGTCAATCTCGACTCCTCGCTTCAGGTAGGCTTTGAATGCTCGCTGATGAAACGTCTTCAGTTGTTCATGGGTGTTATCCGCCACATTCCACCCCAAGACTTCCTCGTAAATATAGCTCAAGAGGATTCGTGCGGCAAATTTGGCAAAATCCGCATCACGCTCAATGAGGACCTTAGAGTTGAGAATAATGGTAGTCTTAAGATCGCCCTCCTCGATCTCTGAGAAAACGGAGCGACGGAGTTCTTCCTCAATCTGGTCCGGAGTGAGGCAAAGAGTTAGCCCAATGGAAGCAAATTCGATTCGTTTCTTTAGATCGACTCCATCCCAGAAAAAAGTGCTACCGTCGGCCTTTTGAACCACGATCATAGAATCCTGCTTGATCTCGGGAAAGGGGTTCCGTGAATCTCTTTCAACCCGTCGACGAGCTCGGTAAAGTATATATGCTTCGGCTACCTTGAAGTGCCCCATCCGCATCAGTTCCTCTTGAACGAGATCCTGAACATCCTCTATATTGATGTAATTTTGCCCTGTGGACAAAGCTTTGCGAGTAACATCCGCTGAAACCTTAACGGCAGATTCAGAATCAAGGCGGAGGGAAAGGAAAGCTTTCCGCACAGCTACTTCGATCTTGCTGAGATTCCACGGTACGACTTGACCGTTTCGGCGGATAAGGCGGAGCGCGGGTGCGACGACACTTGAATTAGTTCCGCCGCTACCCGACTTGCCCCCCCCCGCATTGGAACGAGAAAAAACGAGGCTTTTGGCCACATCGTAAGCATCGTTCTCCACGAGTACCTTCTCGATAAGTCGATACAGTTCCTCGTAGGTCACACGATCCGAATCGTTATTCTCGTCGTCTATTGTGCGCTCGACCAAACGGTCAGCCACACTCCGGGTCGACTCCACCACGAGTTCCCGGTTCTTTTCGGTGTATATATCTTCTTCTTCCCGTGAAATCATAAGGTCGGTCAAAGCCTCCCCAATAACCTCAGCCACCTCCGCGATCTCAAAATCGCGATCACCCGCACCATCATCAATTCGTACTTTGGGTACCTCGAAACGATTATCACCCAGCGCACCAGCCCAATCAAAACTAGGCTTTTGCTCTCGAGGCGTTTCGGAAATTTTCTCCAAGACACGATCTTCTTCGAATGTTAAGTTACGCATAAGTCTCCACTCTCCCAGTTAAATATATTTGTAGTCCGAGGGATTGTAATCGAGTCAAAGCTCGTCATCGGAAACTTCACTCAAGGATGATCTTTTCTGATAATCTGTCACTGTGCCCTCAAAGAAATTTTGCTCCTTCTGAACATCCATCATTTCAGCCAACCAAGGGAAAGGATTGGATGTCGATGGGTTCAAAGGTTCCAAACCAACGCCGTTGAGTCGACGATCCGCGATAAAATCTATGTATGAGCAAAACTCTTCAGCACTGAGACCAACTGAATTGACCGGTAGGCAATCCTTAATGAAATCCTTTTCCAACTCTACTGCCTCTATCATCAAATCAGTCAATTCTTTTTGAAAATCTGGAGTCCAAATCTCTGGATTTTCATCAATCAAGGCTCGAAACAAATTACGTAAATTTTCAATATGATTGGACTCGTCCCGTAAAGTATAACGAAACATCTGTCCAATTCCAGGAAACTTGTTCTGCCTGTAGAGACTTAGAATCATGCCAAAGAGACCATAAAACTGAGTACCTTCCATACATTGTCCGAAGACAAATACATTTTTCGCAAACTCTTTTTTCTCAGAAGTTTGCGTTAAATCCATATCTCGACGCAAACCTTTAGAAACTTTGGTGACGAAATCATTTTTTCTATGAATGGTATCAATCTGCTCAAACATCGCCTCGCACTCATGAGGGTTGATACCCAAAGAACTAATCATGTACAGTAAACTGTCGGCATGTATATTTTCCTCATGAGCATGGCGACCAAGCACGAGTTTAAGTTCAGGTGCAGTCACCAATTCGCGAATCACATGTTGAATGTTGTCGCCCACAATTCCCTCTGCCGCGGAGAAGTAACCTATACCCATCATAATGATCCAACGTTCGCTTTCGCTTAGCTCAAACTGGCTTTTCCATTGTTCGACATCTTTTTGCATTGGTATGTCCTCGGGTTCCCAATGGTTTGCCTTCATTTTGCGATAGAGATCGTATGCCCATTGATACTTGAGGGGTAGTAAATTGAACGCCATGGTGTCACGACCATTTATCACTCTCTTACCTTCGTAAGCCGCAATAGCCTTTTTTTCATCTAAGACAAAAACTTTTTCTCCGATTTTATAGGTCTTTTCCATGGTTTTAAGCCTCTATCGTTCGGTGGGTTGTACTAAAAACTTCACCGTGCAAACGAGTATTTACATTAATTTTTAAGCAAGTTTAGTCGAATGTCCTGCGATGGATTCGCAGACAATTCGTCATAAGGAAAATTCACCATGAGTTGGCAAGAAGGAAAAGAAAAGAAAAAAATTTTAAAAACTTAAAAATCGTTACAACAAGCACAATATACACGGCATGTTGCGCACTCGTAGCACTACATGCAGGCATGTATGTGAATTTATAATAATTTCGCAAAAATCAAAAAGGTTCGCTTAAAGGCCTTTTTTAAGATGAATTAGTAAACCTTTTTTATTAACCCTTTCGCAAGAAAAAGTTGTTCAAAATTGTCCCCGACTTCTCCCGGAGTTGTTCACATCCGACTTCTCTGAGTTCTAGCCAACAAAAGAAGTGGCTACACTGGGCAAAGCTAACTTAAATAACAACGGCCATTCAAACCCAATCCTGAAGGGGAGTGTGACAATTATTCCCCTCGATTCTAGCTAAAACTTCTCCGAGAAGGTAAATCGATCCAGTAACCACAATCGGCACGTCTTCCACTTCGCATGAGTAAGCAAGAGGGAACTCCTGCATAATTGAAGAACGGGTAACTTTTCCGGAAAATTCTTGGGGAATAGCTTTCTCCAAAATATCGTAGGAACAGGCACGGGGTTGACTCGGAACAAGTAGACGAATTTCTCGAGCATAACGAGCAACTACCTTCATTAGATCACTCGCTCGAACTTCTCCTAAGGTTCCGACTAAGACAATGGGCTTTTCTCTCAAACCATTAAGATGTTCGTCAAGGCAAAGACAGCCCTCGGCATTATGGGTGGCATCTAAAATAACCGTCCTCCCGAACACTTGTAATTTTTGCCAGCGCCCGGGCCATTGGACTCCGAGAAGAGCATTACGACATTTGGAGATTTGCAAAGCAAAACGATCGCGGAGCAATTCGCAGGTGGCGATGGTCACAGCAGCGTTTCTTCTTTGAAAAGACCCCGCGAGAGAAGTCTTGGGTAACTCCATGCCCTGAAGCCGAGAAGTCACGACAACAGGGCATTCGAGGTTCGCGGCGATTTCACGCACAACGGCTTCCGCTTCCTCGGGCAACCATCCCAGAACTACTGGTTTTTGCATTTTTAGAATACCAGCTTTTTCGCGAGCGATGGAAGCAATGTCATAACCTAGAATATCACAATGGTCCAACCCTATCGAAGTGATTATGGACACGACCGGTTTCACGATATTGGTGGCATCCAGTCTGCCACCCAAACCTGTTTCCACAATAGCGACATCCACCTGGTCACGAGCAAAGACATGAAAAGCCATTGCGGCGACAAATTCAAAAAAGGAGGGATATAATTCAGGCGAACTCGATAAAACTTGATCAGCGAGCGAACGCATCCATTCGGCACAATCAACGATTACTTGATCAGAAATCTCTTGGCCGTCGACCCGAATGCGTTCACCAAGTCGTACCAAGTGAGGTGAAGTGAAAAGGCCTGTCTTCAAGCCGTTCGCTCTAAAACATGCTTCAAGCATAGCGCAAACGGAGCCTTTGCCGTTTGTTCCCGCCACATGGATGACCGGATATTCGAGTTCCGGATGCCCCAAGAGTTCGGCGAAGGCCTTCATGCGATGAATACCAAAAGTCGACCCGCGATTTCGCAGGCCAAACAAAAAGCTTACGGCGTCCTCGATCGAGGTAGGCAATCTAGGAATCGGTTCGCCTGCTCCGCGATGGATTTTTTCCATTCTTGGAGGCAGAAACTTTGGCGGTGGACTTGGTTTGGGCGGCCGAACGTTTCTTCGCTGCGGATTTGGGTTTAGCAGAAGACTTTTTTTGCGTGCCACAAAATAGATTCAATAAGTTACTAATGCGTTCACGAAGTTCATGTCGTGGAACAATTTGATCGAGGAGACCTCGGTCCAATAGAAATTCTGCAGTCTGAAAGCCCTCCGGTAAATCGGCTTGAGTGGTATCCTTGATTACTCGACGACCAGCAAAACCAACAAGAGCTCCAGGTTCGGAGATAATCACATCTCCCAAAGAAGCAAAGCTAGCCATAACTCCGGCCATAGTGGGATTTGTAAGCACCGAAACATAAGGTAGTTTAGCTTTGGCAAGCTTGGAAAGAGCTGCACTTGTCTTAGCCATTTGCATAAGACTCAGAATGCCTTCGTACATACGAGCCCCACCCGAGGCAGAAACGATTATCACGGGCAAACCGCGTTCGAGTCCACGTTCGATCGCACGCGTAATTTTTTCACCCACGACAGAACCCATGCTGCCACCAAGAAAACGAAAATCCATAACAGCTAAGCTCACCTCGCGACCCTTCATTTTACCGACGCCACAGAGTACGGCATCCGCCATCCCGGCTTTCTTAATGTTTGCCTCTAATTTATCTTTGTAGGATGCCGCTCCAGTAAAATTGAGAGGATCCTTTGAGAAAACGCCTGCGTCGCACTCGACGAAAGTATCCTTATCCAAGAGCGATTCCACTCGCTCTGGTGCGTGCAAGGGGAAATGATACCCACTGGTTGGAACAACCATTAGGTTTTTCTTGAGGTCCTTGACGTAAACCATTTCCCCTGAGTCGGGACATTTGGTCCACATACCCTTGGGAATACTGTCTCTGGACCTGGCCTTTACGGTAGAATATTGAGGTTTTGAAAAAATAGCCATGATTCGAAGTTCGTTACTGGGTTTTAACCGTGACCGAGTGTTGCAACATCTACCTGCTCCAATCCGGATTCGAGAAGGACTCCGGCGCAAGCGTCAAGAGTGGAACCAGTAGTGAATACATCATCAACAACCACATATCTTCTGCTATTATCCAAGCGCGTTCCGGGTTTAAGAGCAAAGGCATTTTTGACGTTTGCCATACGAGCCTCTCGACTGAGACGAGTTTGAGTACGAGTATTACGGGTCCTGACAAGAATTGGATCGACTTTCAAAGGTATATCAAAACACGCCGAAAGAGCTTCCGCAATCCAAACGCTTTGGTTGTAGCCACGATGGCGCAAGCGACGACGATGCAAGGGAACCGGGACTAAAACCGCGTTTTCCAAGTGATCTAGAAAGTCACGATTGCTTAGAATAAGCGATGGCAAATCACTTAAAAGCGTACGATCGCCATGATATTTCACCTCATGGATGAAACTCCGACCAACTCCAGTCGAAAGAAAAAGGGCACGCCCCTTTCCGAAAGAGGGTTGCAAATCCCTGCAGTGGGAACAGTGGCGAGAGACCATGGCGACACTGGGGGAAGGCAAACCGCAACGGTCACAAAATGGCCGACATATCCAGTCGATATTACCGGCGCACAATTTACAAAGTCGCCGAAAAGGGCCGCCCTCGACAGGTTCGTGGCATCCGGGGCAATCCCCAGGCATCAATATCTCGAGCAGGGCTTGCACCGTCTGAAGAATAATCTTAGGGAAACTCATACTTTTGGCCTTCGGTAGTACACTTTTTCCAGGCAAAGCCCTCGAGCCGGCGCAGTTTTTACGATTCGCGTTCGTTCACGGTTCTCGAGCAGGTCGCAAATGTCATCCGGTTTAAGTGTACCAATTCCGACGTCGAACAGGGCACCGGCTATACTCCGAACCATCTTGTACAAGAAGCCACCGCCCAATGCCTTGATCTTTATTCGCCTTCCCGAACGAATGACCTCAAGCCGCCATAATTCCTTAATTGGACTCTCTACTTCGCCACTGCCTCGAGAGGCTGCAAAAGAAGAGAAATCATGACGCCCGACAAGGTGATCGGCACCCTTGCGCATGGAGCTAATATCCAACATTCGATTCTTCAACGAGTGAACATAGCGCATTTCCATGGGCAGAGCATATCCCTCCACAGCCTGATAAACGTAAGACTTGCCTCTAGCGGAACAAAGGGCGTGAAAGCTCGAAGGAACCTCAACCAGGTCGAGCGGCTGAATATCCTCGGGTAGCCGTACTCGCAGCGCCTTTAAAAGCTTATCCGAACCGTGCCCCCATGCCGCATCGAAATGGAAAACTTGACCGACTGCGTGAACACCTGCATCCGTTCGTCCCGCCCCTATTGTTTTTGTTTTTTTGGTAAAAGTCTTTTGCAGGGCTTGCTCGATACAGCCTTGAACAGAATGCCCTTGGGGCTGTTTTTGCCAACCACAGTAATTAGTTCCGTCGTAGGAGCAGAGACACCTCCATCGACTAGGTGTGGCATTCGAATGCCTCAAGATTCAAACTCCGTAAAATCTTCCGGATCGGGCAAAAGGAATGGATTTCGTTCCTCTAGAAAATCTCTCAATATCAATGTAGCTGCAGCGGAATCCAACTCACCTGATTCTTTTCCGGGCATTCTTTTTCGCGATGCCTTCAAATCTTCCGAAGCGGCATGCGTAGTTAGTCGCTCGTCTACCTTCCGGATAGGTATTCCGAAACGTTTCTCAAGTTCGACGACATAAGCGTCGACCTCCCGAGCTCTGGTGCCCGAAGTGCCATCCATATTTAGTGGATAACCTATAACGAGTTCGTCCGCCTGACGGTTATCTAATACATTGCCAAGTTCCTCTAAACTACTCTCCAACTCAACTCCGGGAATTGCAGAGATGGGCATGGCAACGCCAAGCTCATCGGCAAAAGCTAATCCGATCCGCTTGCGGCCATAGTCGATTCCAAGATAATTGGGCATGGGGTAACAAAACGAATTAAACGAGCTTTTCGCCATCTTTGGCTTCAACTACCTTTCGAGTAAGTTCCTTTATGCCCTGAGCCATGTCTTTCCGGCAAACCAAAGTAACATCGTCGGACTGCACGACAATTAGATCATCCACGCCGAACAAAGCCACCATGTGTCCGTCCTCGGCATAGGTCACGTTGCCCTTTGACTCCAAGGCGAGACCTGCCCCTCGAAAAACGTTTCCCATTTCATCCGCAGGAAAGTGACGCCCGATTGCGGGCCACTCGCCCACATCGTCCCAGTCGAAAGCCGATTCCAGCACCGCGACGTTGTCTGCCTTTTCCATAACCGCGAAATCCACTGATATCTTTGTTAAGCTAGGATATACGCACTGCATGGCTTCATCTAGAGAAACCCCTGCAGTCCAAGCAGAATCCAGTTCATCAATACCTTTGGCAAGATCGGGTGCATGGCTCGCAATTGCTTTCAAGATGACCTCGGGACGCCAGACGAACATACCAGCATTCCAAAGATAATCGCCTGAGGCAATGTAGTTTTCGGCAGTCTCGCGATCAGGCTTCTCGACGAAGCGAACGGCATTGTAGAGAGTTCGCCCGCTGGGTTCGCCACAAGGTTCTCCGCGTTGTATGTAGCCGTAGCCAGTCGCCGGTTCGGTTGGCCGAATACCTATCGTCACAAGCAAATTCTGGGATTCGGCTGCCTCGAAAGCCGAATCTAGAATGGTTCGAAAACCTATGTTGTCCTCGATCACATGATCCGCAGGCAACATCGCAAAAGCAGCGGTGGGATTCTCTCGCTGAACAAGCAGGGCCGAGAGAGCAACGGCTGCGGCGGTGTCTCTACCCTCCGGTTCTCCAACGACCCGCTCGGGCAAAAGATTGGGACAAGTTTCAAGAACTGCATCCCTTTGCTCGGAGTTGGTAACAACGAAAATGTTTTCGACCGAGACCAAGCCACCAAGACGATTCACTGTCTGAGCGAGCATGGGCTCGTCTCCCACGATGGGCAAGAGATGCTTGGGACGACGCAAACGACTTTGGGGCCAAAAACGTTCCCCGCGGCCGCCCGCCATAATTACCACATATCGGTTATTCATAACCCTAGAAGCAACGAATGAATGAACTCTTTGGCGAGAAAAAAGGCCAATTAGAAAAACTCAAGCATCCGATTGCATACTTTTTTTGGGAAAATCAAATCCGGCATCGCTCTTGCCATGACGACTGCTTTCTACATGATGCCAAGGCTTTTCCGTATTTGAAGAATTATGAAACGCACTCATCACTGCAACGAACTTCGCAAAGCCGACGCCGGATCCCCCGCCAACATAGTGGGATGGATCGACTCCGTACGAGATCACGGAGGAATTCTGTTCATCGACCTCAGGGATCGCGAGGGCAAAACCCAACTCGTGCTGGACCCCGAGAACTCGGAGCTGACAAAGATTTTTGGCGAGCTTAAGCCGGAAAGCGTCATCCAAGCATCCGGTGAAGTCCACGAACGAGATGGGGATACAGTAAATGTAAACCTCCCCACTGGCGAAGTCGAAATTCATGTCGTAGACTTGCTGATCCACAACCAATCCAAGACGCCTCCTTTCCCGATGGACGACGAGGCAGACCGAGTAGGCGAGGAGTTGCGACTCGCCTATCGCTATTTGGATCTCCGAAGACCAAAAAACCTAGAGACCCTCAAACTTCGCCACAAGGCCAGCAAAGCCATTCGCGACTATTTCGACGCCAATGGCTTTCTCGACGTGGAAACACCCATGCTGTTCAAGAGCACTCCCGAAGGAGCTCGTGAATTCCTCGCCCCCAGTCGCCTCAATCCGGGCAAATTCTATGCCCTACCTCAATCGCCTCAGCAATACAAGCAAATGCTAATGGTCGCGGGCGTGGAGCGCTACTACCAAATGGCGCGCTGCTTCCGCGACGAGGATCTAAGGGCAGACCGTCAACCCGAGTTCACTCAGGTGGACGTCGAGATGTCGTTCATCGATCGCGAAGACATGTACGGCCTGATTGAGGGATTGTTGAAAAAAGTTTGGCAAGAAACGCTGGGAACTGAAATTGAGACTCCCTTTCTTCGCATGCCCTTCGAAGACGCAATGAACCGCTTCGGCTCCGACAAACCAGACTTGCGTTTCGGCCTTGAAATAAAAGACTTTTCCGACACCTTTCGGGAATCTGACTTCAAGGTCTTCTCCGGAACGATCGCAAGCGGTGGCTCGGTAAAGGCATTCAATGCCAAAGGGTTGGCCGACCTAACTCAAGGAGAGCTTAAGCACCTTGAGGAAACCGCCAAGTCCCTTGGCGCCAAGGGCTTGGCGTTCATCAAATCTGAAAACGGCGAATGGAAATCGCCAATCCTCAAATTCCTCTCGCAATCCGAACAAAACAAACTTCGAGAAGATCTCTCCGTAGAAGACGGGGACATAATTTTCTTTGCGGCAGGCGATTGGGAAAGCTCCTGCAACATTCTAGGTCGCGTTCGATTGGAGTCCGCCACCCTCTTGGAGAAAAGAGGAAAGATCGAACGATCCCCGACGGACTGGAAATTCTTATGGGTGATCGAATTTCCTCTCATGAGCCACGACGAGGAACAGGGCCGCTACGTAGCCACTCACCACCCTTTCACTTCTCCCGTGCCGGAAGACATTGAACTGCTGGACTCGGAACCTAAGAAAGTTAGAGGACAACACTATGACATAGTGCTCAACGGGGTTGAACTCGGCGGCGGATCCATTCGTATCCACCAACCCGACTTACAAAAGAAAGTTTTCGAAGAAATTCTCGCTATACCTGCCGACGTCGTAAAAAGCCGGTTCGGCTACATGCTGGAAGCCTTTACCTTTGGCGCTCCTCCTCATGGCGGGATTGCACTTGGTTTAGATCGCCTCGTCGCCATTCTGGTAGGGAGAGACAGTATCCGAGACGTTATAGCTTTCCCGAAGACTCAGAAAGGTCAGGATCTAATGACGGACAGCCCAAGCGTCGCCACTGACAAACAACTTCGGGATCTTCATATTCGTTCGGTTCTTCCTGAAAGCGATTAACCGATAATCGTCTTTCAGAAACAAAAGCTCTCTGGGGCAATACAAATCCTGACAATACAAATTGCGGGATCAGCCCGAAAACGCATAGAATCGCATCATTTACTGATGGAGATTTTGGTCAAACAAGCTTGCTTGTGATTTATTCTACTCCGGCAGAAAATCTGAAAGCACAAAGCGAGTACTCAGGAAATGAGTAATCATGAAACAATTTCATTTCCTGACATATTTTTAGTCATTTTCTATTCTTAGGAACAGTTGGTACGGTAGTTGCAGTTTGAATGTTAGATGGAGTTAATCCATCCATAAACCACTCAACTGCAAATTGATAAGAAAGAGATGCCATGTTAAATAAAAAAATTGCGCCATGGTTCGCGGGATCGCTGGTGCCAATACTCCTCGGACTAATGTCGTTCACGAATCAAGGGTTCGCCCAAGATAACGCAACAGCAAGTCCTGACGCTCCTAAAGCAGCAACATCTCCGGAAGCTGCAGAACCGACTCCCATAGAAATCTCCAGTGGAGACACGGCATGGATGATAGTGGCCACGCTTTTGGTTCTCTTCATGACGCTCCCCGGACTTTCGCTTTTCTACGGCGGACTTGTTCGAAGCAAGAACATCCTCTCCGTACTCGCGCAATGTTTCGCCATTGCCTCGATCATCACGATTTTGTGGGTGGCATATGGTTATAGCATTGCCTTCAATACCGAAGGTATGGTGGCTAAAACCACTAATTTCAATTCGTTCGTAGGAGGACTGGGCACGGTATTTTTATCTGGGGTTAACGTTACGGAATTCGCCATGACCAAGGTATTAGAAATTCCCGAGGCAGTATTCGTTACCTTCCAGATGACCTTTGCCATCATCACCCCCGCCCTCATCGTCGGCGCCTTTGCTGAACGAATGAAGTTCTCCGCAGTGCTGATCTTTTCGGTCTTGTGGTTTACCCTTTCCTACCTGCCCATCTGCCACATGACATGGGCCGGAGACGGAGCACTCTTTGTAAATTGGGGGGTAATCGACTTCGCAGGGGGCACAGTCGTTCATATCAACGCAGGCATCGCAGGTTTGGTAGCCTGTATCATGGTAGGTAAAAGAAAAGGTTTTGGGAGTGCAAAACTTACTCCGCACAGCGTACCCTTGACCGTAATTGGAGCTTCTATGCTCTGGGTCGGCTGGTTCGGCTTCAACGCAGGCAGTGCAGTAGCGGCTAACGGCCAAGCAGGAATGGCAATGTTAGTGACTCAAATTGCAACCGCAGCCGCAGCCGCCGGTTGGATGATCGTCGAATGGTTTACGAAAGGCAAACCGACCGCGGTTGGTTTGGCTACCGGTGCCGTCGCAGGTCTCGTTGCCATTACTCCAGCATCTGGTTCCGTTGGTCCGATGGGAGCCCTGCTCATAGGAACTGCTTCCGCAGTAATTTGTTACTGGGCGGCCACTTCACTCAAATCCAAGTTCGGATACGACGACAGTCTCGACGTATTCGGCGTTCACGGAGTAGGGGGAATTGTTGGAGCCTTGCTCACGGGCTGTCTATGGGTTAATGGAACGCATGGAGGCGAAAGCTTTAGCATGCTGAACCCTGATGGTGGCAACCAGCTTTGGATTCAAGCCAAAGGCGTACTCTTCACAGTTGTCTGGAGTGGTGTAGTATCATATATCACATTGAAGATCGTAGGTGCCGTTGTTGGTGGAATTCGTTCCGACGAAGATTCCGAAGAGACCGGTCTCGACCTAACCGACCATGGCGAGTCGGGATATTCGTCCTAAATTCATCAACCCAAAAAGGAAGATTCAAATTATGAAACTTATCAAAGCCATCATCAAGCCATTCAAACTGGAAGAAGTTAAGGAAGCCCTGTCGGAAATTGGAGTGGAAGGCATGACCGTATCCGAAGTCAAGGGTTTCGGACGCCAAAAAGGGCACACCGAGATTTACCGTGGAAGCGAGTACACCGTAGATTTCCTACCAAAGGTCAAGCTCGAGATAGCAGTAGGCGATGACATGGCGACCAAGGTCATCGATGCAATAGTAGGCTCATCAAAGACCGGGAAAATTGGAGACGGCAAGATTTTCATCATCCCTATTGATGAAGCAGTGAGAATTCGAACAGGAGAGAAAGGTGAAGAAGCGATATAAAATAATATTAATAAATCTAGACCGAACAACCCAAACTAATTTCTTTGCGAACCGTAATTTTTGCGAAAGTAAGTTTAAATGTGGACAAAACAAATACAACAGAGCGAATTAAGTGAATTATTTTTATTCATTTTCAGCATAAATGCTCTTCATGGCTTGATTCTTGCAATAGGGTTCTGTCTTCTAAAACCAAAACAATCCAATCTATGAAAAACTTACCTTGCCTTAAAGTTGGCCTAGCCATCCTAGTTTTCCTACTCTTGAACGCGACTGGCTTTGCCCAGCCCAACGGGGAAGAAGTTGCCCTCCAACCGGGGAACACCGCATGGATGATAACTGCTACGGCTCTAGTGCTTTTCATGACCTTGCCAGGGCTCGCTCTCTTTTACGGCGGCTTGGTTCAGTCCAAGAATGTGCTCTCGGTCCTCATGCATTGCTTCGCTATCGCCTGCCTGGCTTCCATAATTTGGGTTTGCGTCGGTTACAGCTTGGCTCTGACGGAGGGAAGTGGGAAATCCTGGATTGGCGGCAAGGAACAATTTTTTCTCCAAGGCTTGACGGAGGAGGGCTTGGAAAGCAACGGATTCCCTTCTTCCGTATGGGTTATTTTCCAAATGACCTTTGCCATTATCACCCCGGGGCTGATCGTGGGTGCCTTTGTTGAACGGATCAAGTTCACAGCGGTCATGCTCTTCACTGCCTTGTGGTTGATAGTCGTTTATTGCCCGGTTTGTTATTGGGTTTGGGGAGGCGGATGGTTGATGAAAGCCGGCGTCATTGATTTTGCAGGTGGTATAGTAGTTCATGCAACTGCCGGAGCATCTGCCCTGACGCTAGCTTGGATGCTTGGACGCAGGCATGGTTATCCGAAAAACCTAAAACCTCCTCACAACCCAGGCATGGTCATGATCGGAGCATCCATGCTTTGGGTCGGATGGTTTGGCTTCAATGCAGGAAGTGCCGGAGCAGCCGATGGTAATGCAGGCATGGCAATGCTAGTAACCCACCTTTCAGCGGCAACTGCAAGTTTGGTCTGGATGTTCATCGAGTGGAAAAAAACCGGAAAGCCAGGCTTGGTCGGTATCGTCACCGGCACTATCGCCGGTCTAGCGACAATCACGCCTGCCTCCGGCGCTGTCGGTCCCATGGGTGCGATCATCATCGGAGCCTCCGCAGGGATCGTCTGCTACTTCGCCTGCGGTTTCATCAAAGAGAAGCTTGGCATAGACGACTCGCTTGACGTGGCGGCCGTTCACGGCGTGGGTGGCATACTTGGAACGCTGATGGTTTCCTACCTTGGTCAACTCGGAGTCTTGGGCGGACAAGGGATCAGCCGCCATGGGGAAGAAAGCGATGGAGCTTACTTCACTTGGACCGAGCAATTAATCGTACAAGCCCAAGGCTGTCTAGCTGCAATAGCGCTTTCGGTGGTGGCGACCTTTGTCATTGTTAAAATCGTCGGAGCAATTACAGGTGGAATTCGGGTTTCCGAAGATGATGAAACGAAGGGGCTTGACCAAGCTTCACATGGCGAGAATGGTTACAGTATTCAATAATTTGAACTCCAATTAATCTATAAGTTTTCAATGAAATTAATAAAAGCAATTATAAAGCCTTTCAAGCTAGAGGATGTTAAGGATGCCCTTTCCGAAATCGGAATAGAGGGAATGACGGTCATCGAAACCAAAGGGTTCGGCAGACAAAAAGGCCATACTGAGATTTATCGAGGTAGCGAATACACCATCGACTTTCTACCAAAAGTGATGATCGAAATCGCAGTATCGGACGAGATCATCGACAAAGTAATCGACACCATAGTAACCTCAGCCAAGACTGGAAAGATCGGTGATGGCAAAGTGTTCGTACAGTCACTCGAACAGGCCATTCGGATTCGGACCGGAGAGCAAGGGGACGAAGCGTTGTAGCTCTTTTCAGGCTAGTTGGGCAGACAAGTTCCAGACAAGCCAGACGACCGTAGCGTAAATCGGAAAGGCCATCCCCTGCTTAAAAGATTCCATCCAAGCTCCTGGCTTGGGTAATCGACTTATCAAATTCGGCATCAAGGACAAGAGAAGATAGGGAAAGGCCAATCCCAATCCGACAAAAGTGAACACCGCAATGGCAGGGAACCACGTCATCGCCAATGCCGCTCCCACAGCGACACCCAGGAAAGGCGCCATACAGGGTGTGGCAACCACCACGGCAAGTACGCCCGAAAAGAATGAACCCGCGTAACCTGATTGTCGAACGAGCTTGGAACCCGTCCCGGCAAGAGATAGACCTATCTCGAAAACACCGCTCAGACTCAAAGCGAAGATCAAGAGCACAAGGGCCAACACAAAGACGAAACCGGGTTCCTGTAATTGAAAGCCCCAGCCCAATTCCTGCTTCATCGTATTACGCAACCACAAGAGAATACCGACTAAAAGCCAAAAAGAAATCAAAACCCCAGCCGTAAAAATAAAACCGTGACGAGCAATCTTCTTCCTATCTTCACCTGCCTGTTTGACAAACCCCATGATTTTTAGTCCAAGCACAGGAAATACGCACGGCATTAAATTCAAGATTAGACCTCCGATAAAGGCAAAACCTAGTATCCCAATGAATCCTAGTTCTTTGCGTTCGAAATAAGGTTTACCTGTTTCAAGGACTTCGAGAATAATAGAGTTGGTCAGCACTTCAGGCAAAAGGATAGGAGTGGAAACAAGATCTCCTTCGCCGGATGACTTATAATATACATTGAGTGGTACCGCCACTCTACCGTGTTTTTGCAATGCATTCAGAATAACAGGTCCTTTATCTGTCCAATCAGCTTTGAGAAGAGTGATTTCGAGATCTCGAATTTTCCTTATTACGTCTTCACGATAAAACACTCGCTTGTTGACTTGACACGAAATGCACCACTTAGCCGTAAAATCGATATACACAGCCTTGCCCGAATCCAACAATTCGAGTTCGCGCTCAGGTGACCACTGCTCCCATTTTAATGCGTTTAAATCATCCTTTTCCGTAGGGTAACCAAGCCAAACACCACTAGCCAACAAAGATAAAGAAACGAGCCAAGCCTTCCGACGTGTAGAGAGGGGCACAGCAAGCCCACCCCAACGCCCAAAAACCCAAGTGGCCATAGATGCCAAAACCAAACCTAGAAGTACCCACAAAGTCGAATAATCGTCAGTGATTATTTCGGGAATGGTTGAAGCTTTGCTACCGGTATCCGAAGAAGCAATCGATGCGATTCCACACTGCAGAATGCCCAGTAAAAGAAGTCTAGGGAAAACCCGTAACGGCACGGATGAGATCCTCATCAACACAAACTAGAATCAGGGAGGGGTTGCATTGGTGAACATTAATTGCCCTTTGGCCATGCGTGCAAATTCACCCGCAGTATCTGACAAATCCGCAGGCCAAGTGACGCCCTCGGGTAAAGCAACAACGAAATGAACGATCGGCAGGTCCGACTCTCCATGGTTCAAGGCGTCACGAAACTTCTGATAAACGTCGCGCCATGGCCATGAAGCACTGGATGAGACTTGAGGTTTGGGTGGTAACGTCATTTGAAGACGGGCCAAAGCGAGAAGCTCCAATTCGTCTTGTGTTGTGGGGGGCATCTCATCAGCTTTCATGGAAACCAGCAGCCATTTGACAGCTGTGCGACGAAGAGTTTTTGTCCGTAACTCCCATTTAAATAAATCATCGGGATCTCCTGTTTTCCTTAAATCAGATTTTGTGGAATCAACGGACGAAAAATCCTGAGGACGCATCGAAGAGCATTCTCCAGTCAAAACAAAGACTGCATCGGGGTGATAGTTTTTTATCGCACAGTAAAGGGCATACCAAGGGCCTACGGTGCCCGGAGGTGGTTTATCCATGATGTCCCTATCATTAGGACGACGAATTGAGGCAGCTTGCTTTTTCTCGTAAGGTTCTCCAATTTCCTTAAGCCACTTCAAGGCAAGACTTTTATTCGTGGAATTGGCTAAAAGAATAGTTTTTCCGAACATTTCAATTTCCCGCAAGTTGCGAAATACTAATAAGTTGAAGTGATTCTTTTCAGAAAGTCTGGATATTGCCAATCGTAACTTTTCTTTCAATTCACGAAACTGTCCAACTCGACTTCCTCGAGTCATGTAATCGCTCGCGTCCAAGGCAAAAACGATCTGACGGCCAAGTGTACGGACTCCGAAAGCGTCGATTTCGAAGGTTGGTCGAGGTCTTCCAGCCAACCCAGAATACATCGGTGCTTTTGTAGAAGAGGGGATCGGAACCGAAACAACAGGCATCGGGGAAGAATCTGTTCGCGAGCTCGCACCAGAAGAAGACAAAGTGCTCTGTTTGGCGGTAGAAGATTTGGTCATAAGCGAAAGTGACTCCAAAGTTTCGACTCCCTTAACACCGGTTCCGGACATGGAAGGAGATGAGGGTTCCGCTGTGGACGCGACCTGAGACTTGGGTAAATAGCTTCCAAGATCGATCCATTTCATTTGCCATGCAAGTACAGCGCTCACAAAAGCAATATTCACTAAGATGCTGAAGCTAAGGACGAACTTGGAAAACCATCCACCACTGGAAGGATGGATCGATTTCTTAGCAACAATACCGTATCCTGGCTCGAAAACTTTTCCACCATTTGTAACAAGATGTTCGCGCCATGCATCGAAATCGGTTTCCGAGCACTCGTATTTCTTGCATTGCTCGTCCTTAGATATACCACGAATGATCGACTCCAGTACGATCCGCAGTTTTTCTTCTCCACTAAAATGCTTTGCCATTAAAATCAGTTTGAGATAATTATAATTAAACGCCAAATTTTTCGCATGCAACTGCCAATGCGCAAATAGCCGCCGTCCCTACTTTCATAGTATGGGGTCCTAAACAGACGGGAACAAACCCCGCATCTTCGGCAATTGCTTTCTCCACTTCGGAAAATCCACCTTCCGGACCGATCGCAAAAGCAATGTCCGTTGCGAAACTCTTCGACACAGAAGATACTGAAACTGCATTAGCTCCAAGGCAACCGATCAAACGAACGCCACCGGCAGGTAATTCTCGTAACCACCGATCGAAAGAGCGAGGTTCTCGGATCACGGGCGCCCAGGGATTCCCCGACTGCTTGCAAGCCTCTGACGAAATCCGCGACCACTTACCCATCTTGGCCTCTGCCCGATGCTCCACGTTCGCAACATCGCCATGTTCCGAAAATAGAGGGCTGATAAACGAAACTCCGAGTTCAGTGAGCTGCCGAACGATATCATCCATTCCTCCACCCTTTGGCAAAGAGACCCCGAGGTCGAAGGCCACCCGAGGTTTAGCGACCTGAACAGATTCAAGATTTTTCAGAACAACAACCCTTCCGTTCACGCCAACGACCTCAGTCCGAAAAATTGTCCCTCGCCCGTCCAAGACCTCGACAGCATTTCCCACTCTAACCCGCAAGACTCTCGAAAGGTGACGACTTTCTTCTCCCTGCAAGTGAAACATGCCTTCCTCCAATGGAAGGTCATCCGTTGCGAATACTCGGTAGGTCCGGCTCATTGTTTGTCGAATGCGATTGACCATTTCTGCAGGAATCTGACAACGAGTACAGCAAAAAGCACCGTTTAAAGAGAGTGCATTTGTAACCAGATAATTATATCAGGGCATTCAAACATCTCAATACCATGAAAATGTATTTTTTGAGTCAGGCAGTTCCACTTCGACGTTCAATGAAGCTTCTAATTAGATGAGGATTTCAGGAGGGAAAGCCAAAGGTATAAAGCTGAGAATACCGAAAGGTAGTCCCTTGCGACCTGCGGCAGAACCAGTTCGCGAACGTTTGTTTTCCTCATTGGGAGATCTGGTGTCAGGTGCGAAATTCCTCGATCTCTTTGCGGGAACAGGTTCCTATGGATTGGAGGCACTCAGCCGCGGAGCTGAGAGTGGAGCATTCATCGAGCAAGACGTGCACACGACATCATGCATTCAAAAAAATCTGATTGCTGTGTGCAAGAGCGCCAACGTTTCTCCGAAAAGTTTTGAAGTGATAAGCGGTGATGCCCTCCGAGCCAAACCTTGCCGAGCAGGACCATTCGACCTAATTTTCGCAGACCCCCCCTACCTTATTCTCACGAAGATTGCTCCAAAACTATTTGCTCGGTTACTTGTGGAAGGTCTGGCGAACAAAAGTTCCCTCGTCATTGTTGAATTACCAGGTGAAGTCGAGCTAGATGCGGAAGGCTGGCAATGCGAACGTCGTTTGGGAAAAGCTCGCAAGGGAGCGCCAAACTTGGCTTTTTTTCGACCGACTTCCGCCTGAATCTTCACCAGCACCCAGAGGAAAGTATTCCTAGCGCGACAACGCAGGCAGTTTCTTCGCGAAGAACACGATGACCAAGATGGCGAAATTCGAATTCAGATTCTCTCAGGAGTTCACGTTCTTGTTCGGACCAACCACGTTCGGGGCCAACGGCGAGCCGGCACGGGGTTCGCGGAAGGCCAGAATCGGCAAAAGTCAGCGGTGAAGCGGCTTCGTATACATCGAGGGCGAAACGGCTACAGGAACCAGATAATTCGGCAAGAGCGGCCTCGAGGTTAGGATTATGATTCACGATGGGAAGAAAGGAAGAGAAAGCTTGTTCGACTCCACGAAGGAGGTGGCGACGCCACTCGCCCGAACTCCAAAGTTTGCTGTCGGCATACGAAGGCTCGCCTTTATCTGTTCCAAAAAAGTCCATTGCCTCGACACCTAAACTGGCTGCTTGCTGTAGAATTTTACGAGCAGTCTGCGGTCTTGGAAGACCGACAAGAAGACGAATTGGATTTCGATCATCAACAATACTTTCTTGCCAAAGAAAAGAAAGACGCAATCCGGCGGTACCGTCATCTAAGATGGTCGCTTTGCCCTTAGGACCATTTACAACGGCAACGTCGAAGCCGTCTCCAGGTAGGCGCCTCAATACCTTTCGGACATGTATAGTCCGAGGATCATCAGTGGGCAAAAGGATTTCGTTTGCCTGATCTTCAAAGAGTAAAAGGTTCAAAGTGGAGCAAGCCAAAGAGTCTGGTAAGGCCTTAGAACAATACCATCCGGACCAATGGCAATATCGGAACCGCCGGCAAGATCACGAACTTTACCATCGGGAAAAAGTTCCTCAATGGCGATTACTGAGGGAATAGGAACAGGAGCATTCGTGAAATTGAAGAGACAAATAACAGTTTGAGAACCGTCGAGAGATGTGCGCTCGATGGCAAACAAATCGGAACCGTATTCCTTAATGACCTGAGGCGCATCAGGATGAAAAGCAGGACAGGATGACCGACGTCGCATCAGACGCGACAACCAGTCGAAAACCCGAGCACAGTGACATTCGGCATCATCGAGAAGTTCCGTAAGTTCACCGTGCTCCCATTTTCGACGGTTGATAGTCCGATTTTGACTGGTTTGCTCAACCCCTTGAATATAGTTGGGAGTTGCGGTGAGAGAATGGAAATAAACAGCCGGAACCCCTTGCATGGCAAGAGCCACCGCTTGGGAACAAAGGAAACGAGCTTCTCCAATTGCATCGTCTGCAGGTTCGGCAAGGGCGCCGAAGTAGGTAACATTTAATTCGTAGGGAACCTCGGAACCGTCTTCAAGGGACCTCGTCGAGACAAGCCCTCCACGTGCCTTCACCATTTCGGCAAGGGCAAGAATTTCTTCCTGTGAAAGTATACCCTCTAGAGGGCGAACTCCGATTCCATCGTGACTGGCCGTAAAATTGAGGAAGGAGCAACCGCGAGGCGGAGGTGCCAAATGGGTCGCCCATTGAGTAAGGTGAGAGGCGGTGCCCTTGAGCAAACCGTGCAAGACAAGGGGAGGTAGAGTGAACTGATAAACCATGTGAGCCTCGTCACCTCGACCAAAATAACTTATGTTTTCATCATGCGGAACATTCGTTTCTGTCAAGATGATGACGTCGGGGGCTATGACTTCCAGAAAGTTTCGCAAGAGCTTAACCACTTCGTGAGTCTCGGGCAGATGCAAGCAGTTTGTTCCGATTTCTTTCCAAAGAAAAGCCACTGCGTCCAATCGAAGAATCCGACTACCTTCGGAGACGTATTTCATTACAATGTCGAGAAACTCAAAGAGCAGATCGGGAGAACGCCAATCAAGATCAACTTGATCGGAACTGAAAGTAGTCCATACGTAACGCTCTCCATCACGGGTGGAGGTCGGAGTCAAAAGAGGAGAAGGACGGGGTCTTACTACAGCGGTGAGATCGGCCTCCGGGTCTTCTTCCCGAATATAGTTGATAGCAGGTTCAATTCCGGAGACATAATCGAGAAACCAGTCGCTTCCTGCGGAACAGTGATTGAGGACGAGATCGAACATTAGATCGAACTCGCATGAAAAGCTCCGAACATGCTTCCAATCCCCGTAGCGCTCGTCCACCTCACGGTAATCGATGACGGAAAAACCATCATCGGAAGACCAAGGATAAAAAGGTAGAAGATGTACTATCGAAAAGACGCCTTTCAAATGTTCAGTGCAAAAGTGGCGAAGAGTCTCGAGGGGAACCTCGCCTTTTTGGTGAACCATGTCGGCGTAGGTAATGAGGACGGCGTCTTTCTCGCTCCACAAACGCTCAGTTCGGCGAGCATCGATTCCCACTCCATAGCGACCGAGGGTGTGATAAAAACGCTCAAGCAATTGATCCGCGATGGTGGCTCCGTATAGCTTTTGAAAGCGACGGCGAATAGTCTTCAACTTGGAGTTGGAGACATGCTTCACGATGGACGAGATGCTGTTCATTTAAAACGACTAATAGCCTGTGAGGCTTGAAATCAAGGCTCGCAGATTACTGCGGACGACAGAGTAGGAGTAAAACTGCCGAGCAATCTCGTAGTTGTGATTTACCATTTCATTTCTGTAAGATTCGTTGTGGAGAACATGTTGGACATGGTCGGCAAGGGATGGAGAAACGAAACCGTCCATGGTTAGCAGGCGAAAGCCTTTGGGTTCGATATCGCGGACAAAGGTCGAATAGCGGTTGATCAAGACCGGTTTGCGGAAGTAAACCGCCTCAAGAAGAGCATTGCCAAAGCCTTCGTAAATGCTCGGGTAAGTAACGAAGTCAGCGTGAGGATAAAGGTCCCAAAGCGTGTAAACCTTTCGACCTTTCGAATCACGCTGCCGCACTTCGCCAACCCGGTCGGCGACCAAACGGAGGTCTACACCTTCTTCTTTGGCGAGTTGTTCGAGCATCCCGTAATACTCGTAACCCTCGTCACCTGCTTCATGAGAAATGACCAGCTTGCACTTTGGTTTTTTGAGAAGACTCACCAATTTGATTGATTGCTCGATCCCTTTGCGAGGGACAACCCGAGTAGGCTGAAGAATGAAAAAGTCATCGGGAGCCAATCCCAACTCTTGGCGCACATCAGCCGCGTAATCGTCGGGCGGAGCGGGTGGGTTGTCAAAATCAAAGACATTGGGAATCACCAAAGAAGAAATCCCCTTGCGGAGGGCCAATTGCTCCTGAGCTTCCTGATTGATTACAACGTCTCGCATATTCACCAGATCAGGGGGGAAGGACATATCTAGATATTCGGGCACTGCATTCACTGAGAACCGTGTGCGCTCCCAGTAGAAATCATGGTGGTGGGCAATAGCCGGCATACGGGTTTCGGAGAGAAACTCCGTCAGAGCAATCCCCAAGGGAATGTGCATCGGAATAGCCAGCACGTTTTGAGGAATCAGGATATCTATCTCGAACTTCTCGACGAATTGATAAAGGGTACTCTTTAGGTATTCCGAAAGATCTCTGATCCTTTCGGTCAATAGACGACTGCGACGCTCGGTTCCCCATATAAGTTCGTTTATCCATTCGTTCTCGGAAAACCCGAAGTAAGCCTCGGGCACGATATGACTGATGTCAGCTTCGCGATCACTTCTACCACTGTACCAAAAACTGACGTGTCGATCTTCCCAAAGAACTTCCGCCCATTTAGCGCTCTCGAGAGAAACACCGTCCTGCCCGGCAAAGCGAGTAGAGACAAATCCGATTTTTTTTGACATGAGATGCTACAATGATCGCTCTTATCGCGACTTGAGTAAACCCATGTCCAAATGACTAAAGTTTTCAACAACAAAGACCTCTCGGAAACTTTGACGTGGCCAGTAAGGCTCCTTTTTCCTAAAGGGAAAGAAGGATGGACAGCAAACTTATCAAAGAAGAAGAAATTCTGTCCGAACTCTTGGGTGAAATTCCCGGACAAGTCGAAAGACTAAGTGCAGTTCGAGAAGAACTCCTCGCGAATGCAGTTTTGTTAGGCGAAATCCCTGCTCCTACGTTCGGAGAAGGAGACAGAATTCGTTTCGTAATCGATCGATTTCGGGAAAACGAATTAGTTGCACCCGTCATTGATGATTGCGGAAACGCTTCGGCTCTTCTTCCAGGTTCCGAGGGAGTAAACACCATTCTAGTAATGGCTCACGCCGATAACGTTTTTGATCAGGAAACCAACCACGCGATGACAGTGGGCTCTGACAGAATCATAGGTCCGGGCATCGCGGACAATGCCATTGGTCTCTCCTCAATCCTCACTCTCCCAGCACTCCTCGACGCACTTGGACTCAAGCTTAAAGACGACCTGCTTCTTCTCGCCAATGTCAAAAGCCTAGGTCGGGGAAACCTCGAAGGCGCCCATCACTTTCTGGAAACAACTCAACGGCCGTTTCGGGCCGGTATCTGCGTGGAAGGAGCGACACTAGGACGCTTGAGCTACTCTGGCCTAGGTGCCTTGCGATGCGAGATCAACTTGCGAATCCCAGGCGATTACGACTGGAACAGATTCGGCGCGTCTGGTGCCATAGCCCACCTTTCTCGCTTAGTCGGGCGAATCATGGAAATACCGGTACCGCGCGAGCCAAAGACCAGTGTCGTTTTTGGGGGACTCCGTTGCGGGTCAACCTACAACACAGTTCCCAAACGCGGCTCGCTTCGCTTCGAAATAACTAGCGAGGCAGACACTGTAGTGACAGATCTGGAGAGCCAAGTCCGAGACCTTTCCGAGGAGTTTTCCTTGGAATCCGGCACCGAAGTGAAACTTGAAATCGTAGCCCGGCGACCCAACTGCGGTATTCCTTTCACCCATCCATTGGTCAAGACTACCCGAGCAATCATGGACTCCCTCGCAATCACTCCCAAGGTGGATCCAAGTACGGGAGACCTAAACGCAATCGTCCAAGCAGGTCACCCCGGCGTGACTCTCGGACTCACCACTGCCGAAAACCTTCGCGACGAAAACGAAACCGTACTTCTGGAACCTCTCTTCAAGGGTCTCGCTCAGCTGATTGCACTCTTGAGAACTATCGATGAGGGACTTTGCGACGCATGACGAAGGACACAAACAGTTGGCTGGAACAAAACACCTTCCACCACAGCGATTTCTGGGATCTCCGCAAGCTAGTCGAGGAAAAGGAGCGGAAAGGCCTTACCATTTCTCTCTGCATACCGACTCTTAACGAAGAAAAAACCATCGGGAAAGAAGTGCTGATTCTCCGCTCGGAATTAATGGAGCGATATGGATTGGTGGACGAGTTTGCCGTTATCGATTCAGGATCGGACGACCGTACGAGAGAGGTGGCGTCCGCCTACGGCGCCGACGTGTACCTTGCCTCCGACATTCTTCCGGAAATGGGTAACAAACGCGGTAAGGGTGAGAATCTGTGGAAAGCCATATATCTGCTGAAGGGAGACATTATCTGCTATGTCGATGCCGACATATCAAACATTCACCCACGTTTCGTCTACGGTCTAGTGGCACCGCTGATTCAATATGAGAAAATAAAATACGCAAAAGCCTTTTATGACCGACCACTAAACTACTCCTCCGGCCTGCGACCTAGTGGTGGCGGACGTGTCACGGAAATTCTGATTCGACCTCTCTTTTCCTTATTCTACCCCGAGTTGACCAATATCGTCCAACCCTTGTCGGGAGAATACGCCGCCAGGCGAGAAGTCTTGGAGCGCATCCCCTTTCCCATCGGTTACGGAGTTGAAACCGCTCATCTACTGGACCTCTATCAAGAATACGGGATAGAAGCGTTTGCCCAGACGGACCTCGATCGTCGAGTTCACCGGAATCAGACTACCAACGCACTTGGCAAAATGAGCTTCGGGATCCTCCAGACCTTTCTCAATCGCTTGCGATCACATGGACGCGTCGAACAACTGCCGGACATGGAGACTGTCTACAGGCAGTTCGAAGTTGAGGAAGGTCACTATCGGCAACTTACTCACAAGGTAGTGGAAGAAGAACGACCACCAATGATCGAAGTAGAAGCCTACCTTGCTCGACGCAAGCTATCCAAACAACCGTAGAGACAAACACCTCCACCTTGAAGATTGCCGTCGTCCATTATCATCTTGAACCGGGCGGAGTAACCCGAGTCATCGAAAACACCTTAGATGCTTTCGATCAGTCTCAGGGAAGACTCCAATTCGTGGTTCTTTCAGGCCGCCCTTATTTCGGCCAAAAGATAAAAGACTTTTCCGTTATCGAGGGACTCGACTACAGCGATCCGCCACAAACTCCGGACCCAACCCAGCTAAGAGAAAGTCTCGAAAAGGCAGCAAGGGAAAGTCTAGGAAGTGCTCCCGACCTGTGGCATGTGCACAACCACTCTCTCGGTAAAAACCCTGCATTGACCGAAGCAATTTACCAACTGGCCGAACGGGGAAATCCTTTACTGCTTCACATTCACGACTTCGCGGAGGACGGCCGACCGGGAAACTATCGTGCCCTCTCAGCAGTTCGCAATCGACTCTACCCTTCTGCCTCTCATATTCGGTACGCCGCGCTCAATCGACGTGACCACCATTTCTTAGCCGATCTGTCTTCAGGTCATCCCGCCCCTCTTCTCCTCCCAAATGCCATTCCCGAACAAGCTCATGCTAAGTCTCCTTGTGAAAAAGTTGATCTTCCAGAACAATTGCACCTTTACCCCGTGCGAGCGGTTCGACGGAAAAATCTCGGTGAACTAGCGCTCCTAGCAGCCGCACACTCCGATCTTCATTTCGCGAATAGTCTCGGGCCGACCAATCCTCAATTTCGTCTTAAATACGAAAGATGGAAAGCCTTTTCCGCCGAACGAGACCTGCCTCTCACTTTTGGTATTGGCGAAAATCCAGACCTGTCGTTCTCCCAAGTAGTAACCGCCTCACAGGCTCTCGTCACCACAAGTGTAGCAGAAGGCTTCGGGTTGGGATTTCTCGAGCCTTGGACCTTTGGAAAAAATCTGTACGGGCGAAACATTCCTGAAGTCACGGAAGACTTTGCGGTCTTGGGTCTAGACCTCGGTCATCTTTACTCCCGTATGGATCTTCCCCTCGATCTTCTTTCGGAACAAGAAATTGAAAACCGAATCGCATCGGTGCTAAAGAAGCTTTACGCCGACTACGAACGGCCGCTCCCAAAAAAAGCCTTGGATATGGCAAAAAGCTCCATTTGCCAGAATGGGAAAATCGACTTTGGTCGTCTCGATGAACCCTTTCAGGAAATTCTCGTTTCCATCGTCGCCGACAGCACCGACCTCGGCCGTGCGATCCAAGCTCAATCCAACCTCGGTAACCTTTCGAACAGAACACTGAAAGCGAACTGTTCCTCAGTTCTCAAAAACTTCTCTCAGCATGCTTATGCCGAGCGTTTATGGATCATATACAAAGAACTCGCCTCTTCTAAACATGGTCCCGTGGATAATCTGGACGGCAATGTTCTTCTAAAACATTTTCTAAACCCCGAGCGAATAAATCTTCTACGGACAGAGTGAAGGCCAAGAGACATCACCGGCTTTATGGAGCCAAGTCCAAGCCGGATGCAAGCAAGCGGATGAGATTAACGAAATCGGGTTCTCGCCAAGTTCCTTCAACGACAATCGGCTCAACCTTTAATAATCGATAACCCATATCTTGCTTGCCATCCGATAACATCCCCGCGGCATCCAAGATTAAGCCGAAGTTTCCTTTCGCCCCAATTGTAAGCGAAAGCTTTTGTTTCCCGCTCTGAAAAACTTCGCCGGCACCTCTAACAAAAAAATCATCGGCGAGAAGAAATAATTCCTGAATCTCCACTTTGCCTTCGATGTTACGCCGGGTACGAAGTCTAGCCTCCGCAACATTGAACTCGGCAGGTAAAAGACAAAAACGACTTAGTATTTGACTCTTGTCATTAGCCAAAATGGGTTCAGAGCCCAATACTCGAGAGAAACTCTTACGCAAACTATCCATTCGAGCTGAACTGTTTGCATCGCTCAAGGTATTCAGAGAACAAGCCTTTACCACGGCATCAACCTCGCCCACAAAACCTGATTCAGGAACAAATGATCCGTTAGCATCCCAATCCAGAAATCCATTCAATCGAAAAAACGATTCCTTGAACAAACCGACTCGACTTGCATTCCAATCTCTTCCCGAAATCAGCAAATTGTCCACAACTGGAATTAACGCATCATCATCACTCCATTCCAAGCGACCTCTGGACATTACTTTTCCTCCTCCGGATTCACCTTCAATCCGGATGTCGAAGACTCCTAAATCAGAGGCATTCGCCGACCCAGTCATTTTGGCTATAGATAGATTTTTACCAAGGTTAAGGAATCCGAGGTCAATCTGCCAATTTCTCGAAATCAGCCCAATAAGTTCTCCCAGGGTCCTTGGTGAACCTTCAGAATCTTCAGGAGAAAAGCAAAGTAAGAAAGAAGCCAATTCTAGTGCGGTCAAGTTCTCTCCCATTAGTTTCGCAGAGGCAGAAGCAGGAGCAAAATCGACTTCAACATTGGTCGCTGCAGACCGCCCCTCCAACCGTAGTCCGACCCACTTGGAAAAATCGTGCAAACTTCCTTCCCCGGTTAAGCGAAGTCCGGCTTTGAAGGACGGTGATCTATCTCCTTCATTAAGAAGAGCCCCTTGCCCGGAAAGAAATCCGTCCATCTCGATTGATAGCTTTTCTCCGGAACGCACTTTGAGATTGTTTGTTCGTAATCGCGCCTCTGATAGATTTCGAAATGCCGGTAAGCCGATTGTTGCCAATTGAGTCAAGTCCGCATCAAAGTTGACGGACTCCAATCGGGTTACCACACTGGCATTTGCTTCTTCATCCCTAGCTAAGGTCAAAGAAATATCACCCGACGCGATTTCAGTTCCCTCGACAAGCAAGTTCAGGTCGGACAATTCCAGCTCGCCTCCACCTGCGGGTAGAGAAAGAAATTTGAGGACTGTGCTTAAGTTAAGGTTTTCCCCCACCAACTTTGAATTCTGAAAGACACGACCATGCTCCACTTGAATCCGATCCGAACGAAACCCAAGTCTACCGTCCTCGAAAAAAACTGTCCCGTTCCCTTCAAAAAGGTCTCCCTGAAAACGGCCACTACGCCAATTCAGCAACCCATCGATAGGTAACTTCTTAACCGAAAGGCGGAAGATGTCTGCAACCTCTCCACTTATCGCTGTAAGAATCGGTTTCCCCTGGTGAAAGGATACTTTCACGGGACTTAGCCCCCGGACCTTGAGCTGACGTTCTTTCGAGGTAGTGAAAAGACTTCCTTCAAAGACATCGAGTTCGAGCGATCCCCTTTTCCAGCCACCTGCCAACTTCACTTTTCCTTGAGCACCTGCTTCCCCAAAGACTTCACCGACTCCTCCCGGAGGGAACAAACTTACAAGCATTTCCGCACCTGGTTCAAATTCAAGGGAAAAGGTCACGGGAGTATCTTCGTCACGGGAAAAGACTGCCTCGACGAATCCAGAGAGCCTCGCCCAGTCTTCTCCTTCTCGCCTCAAATAGACATGAGTAAATCGAGACAAAACCCCGTCGGAATCGAATTCGGCATCCAATTCACCGGAAAAGGACACCGAAGGGGGGAAATAGGTTGAAAATCTACCCAGACGAAATCCATCGGCAACAACACGCATCAAAGCTTTTTCTCGTCCAACTTTCCAAGGTTGCCTAGATTGAAGTTGAATTCTTTCACCCAGTTGATCGGATAATTCCGCTGATATTTCAATAATGCTTAAAGTATCGTTTGTATCCAACAAGAAGCGAGCCGTTGCATCAGTCTTAACAACGCCTTCGTCGCGAAAAAGAAAAGACGAAACTTCCGAAGACAAGGCAGCGACGCCCTCGATGGAATTAGTCGACGGATGCCAAACAATCTCCCCGCCGAATGAAGCTTGAGCCTTAAACAACGCCACAACAGGGAAATAAGGAACGAAATCAGCTCCGACCATAGAGGAATTCCACTCCCCTGAAAAAGCACTTTCTCCAATAAGACGCTCGACTTCAAGATTCAGTAAAGGGATTTCCCTGTCTCCGACGCGAAAGGAAAATCCTTGTGCAGAAGAAGAAGCAAAAGCTTGTAAATCAACACCTTCCGAAAACAATATACCCAAATTCAAATGACCAGATTCTCCATTTCCGGATCTGTCCCAAAGAAATGTCCCGCTAAGTTTTTCTCTTGTGATCAAACCAAAAGGAAGCAATTGTCGTGTGGCATTCACATCTATCGAAAAAGGAAGACGAGCCCCTCCGCCGAAGTCCGGCAAACGTCCATGAAGCTCAAAAGGGAAATTTGCTCCGGCAAACTCGAACTCGCCAGCGACAGAAAGGGATTCAAGAGCTGAAAGCTCATCATCCTTGCGATTAGCCTCCATCCACTTCCAAAACGCCTCAGCTGAACGCTTGCCTTCAAGAGCTTTAATACGCAAATTTGTGATCTGAAGAATCTTGATCGATGAAGACTTGCCAAACCACCACTCCATCGGGAAATAAGAGAAGTACACTCTCGCGGAATCTGCCTCTATAAATGGCCCTGAAAGACGGATCGAACGAATCTCCCCCTCACCCCAGGTAAGATCAATATCGTCAATCTCTACATCTATCTCACCAAAATAAATGCGAATCGAATCTTCAATACGCGAAGGCAACCAATAACTAAAGACAACCCACCAGGCAAGGCATACAAACAAGACGGAACAAAGTCCTAGTTTAAAGTGGAAAGCCCTCATCATTCGCTACAACGCCGAGTAGGCGCTAGCGTTTGGCTTCACAAGTTAAATCGGAAAGACAGATATCCAAAAGTCATGACGAATGCATATATATATTCAACGCATTACTTTCGGCTCTGCTCGTGAATACGCTTCTCCTTGACCTTGGTGGCTTCCTTTCCGACGCGATCCCTTAAGTAATACATTCGGGCACGCATGGTGATGCTTTCACGATCAACCTCCACCTTGTCAATTAGAGGTGAATGAACAGGAAAAACTCGCTCAACACCGACGCCCGAGGAAATTCGACGCACCGTAAAGCTTTCGTGAATCCCGCCACCCTTACGGGCAAGAACTATACCGGCAAAAATTTGAACACGTTCCTTGCCGCCTTCCCGTACAAGCACATGCACCTTTACGCCGTCGCCCACCTTAAAGTGATCTCGACCTTCCTTTAATTGTTCTTTTGTGATTTCTTGGATTATGGTATCGCTCATTACAATTCCTCTGTTAGTTTAAAAGATCTGGTCTACGCACTCGGGTTTTTTCAACCATTTGTTCATCTCGCCAGCGGGCAATTGCTCCATGATCTCCCGACAACAAGACTTCCGGAACCTTCATCCCACGAAAATCGGCGGGACGGGTATATTGAGGAAAACTAAGACGCCCTCCCGTAAAACTATCTTGAGAAAGGGAACCCTCTTCCCCCAAGACTCCGGGAACAAAACGAGAAACGGAGTCAATCAAAGTGGCGGCAGCCAAGGCTCCATTAGTAAGAACAAAATCGCCAACGCTGATTTCGCGATCAACAAGCTCGTCTCTAACACGTTGATCAATGCCTTCGTAATGCCCGCTTAGAAGAATTAAATGGCTTTCCTCGGCCAACTCTTGGCAAACTTCACGACAAAGTGTTTCTCCGTCAGGCGCCATGTACAAAACCTTGGATTCAGGGTTACGAAGTTCCTCGACTGCGGCAAAAATCGGTTCGGGTTTCAACACCATGCCAGCACCTCCACCAAATGGTCGGTCGTCAGTTACCCTGTGACGACCTTCGGCCCAATTCCGAAGGTCTAGAGACTGGACGTTGATAAGACCCTGTTCACAGGCTCTTCCTATAATGCTCTCGCTGGTAAAACCATTCAAGGTTTCGGGAAAAAGCGACAACAAGTCGAATCGCAAGGGCTCGTACATCACTCGAATCATTGGATAGTAATAACATTATTGCGATGATCAGAAGGCAAAAAAACCGGATCAGTCTTTGGCCTTTTCTTCCTCGCCTTCGCCATCACTTTCTTCTTCGGCAGTGGATTCATCTTCAGCCGATGCCTCTTTGGGAGTGTCGGCGGCGGAATCATCTTCGGCGGGTGCATCTGCAGATTCAGTTGAGGGTTCATCCTCGTTCAAAGATTCTTCCGTAACCTCTTCCCCGGAGGAATCGCCGGAACTATCTTCGGCAGGAACTGGTTCATCTTCGGCGGGTGCATCTGCAGGGTCAACTTCGGATTCATCCTCGCTCACTAATTCCTCAACAACCTTTTTCTCGGAGCTATCTCCGGAACTGACGTCAACTGCGACATCCTTGTCCGCGGCAGATTCTTCAACAACTGTAGAATCCTCGGAATCCGCAGAATCGCTATCCCCATTATCATCAGTAGTAGATGCTTCCGAAGATGGTTCGCTTGCAACTGCCTCGGAAGCAACTGTTTCTTGATCAGGTGCTTCAGTTTTATCATCAGAAGAAGGGGAACTATCCTCAGCAGGAGAATCGCCAGTCGAGTCGTCCATGGAAGGAGTCGAAGTCGCACCTTTCAAACGGCGAGTGGCTTTGCTTTGAGACTTTTTCTCTGCACGAGCTAGCCATTCTTCAGGATCTAGGCGACCTTGCCGAATGAGACTGCGAACCGTGTCAGTAGGTTGGGCTCCAACGCCTAGCCAATGATCAATACGATCCATCTTGAGCTTGAGCTCATCCTCTTTGGCATGACATTGAGGGTCGTAGGTTCCTAGTATTTCAATGAACCTCCCGTCGCGCGGGGCAGTGACCTCAGTCACGACCAATCGATAAAATGGGGCGTGCTTAGCCCCGTGTCTCTGTAAACGAATTTTAAGCATGTTTCCGCTTTGAAGTTACGGTTTCCTATTAGGGCGAAAAGATAAGGAAAAAATATTATTTGAAAGGCAACGTCAATGGGAATCGCCAGTTAGAACGGCTCCTACGATAAAATGTAATTCCGTTTCCGACCGTTAAAATAGTCAGCAGAAGGTTTGCCTTTTATTAAACGATCGTTTAAAAAGAAGATAATGATAATGAAAAAGTCCACCAAGTCGGTGCCTCGAGGAACAGGTACCAGGATTCGCATACTAACTGCAGCCGAACATCTTTTCACTGCACGGGGCTTTGCCGGAGTGACGATGAGAGAGGTCGCTCGCCAAGCCCAAACTAATGTGGCATCGGCACACTATCATTTTGGATCGAAAGAAGGCTTGGTAATCGAAATGCTGAGACACCGCATCGCTCCCATCAATGCGGAGCGTCTACGTTTGCTGGAAGAGGCTAAACGTCAGTCCGGAGGCAAGCCTCTCAAGCCCATCAACATATTCAAAGCTTTACTGCTTCCAATCGGACAAGCCGCAACCGGCTCCAAAGGTCCTGACCCAAGCTTCATGCAGTTGGTAGGAAGAAGTTTTACGGAACCGGCCAGTTTTCTAGAAAAGGTTCATCGTCGTCTGTTTCGTGAATTATCAGATACTTTCATGGTTGAATTGAAACTGAGTCATCCAAAGGCGCAGGAGGAAGACTTGTTTTGGAATTTACACTTTGTAGTGGCAACCATGCTCGGAGCTTTAGCTAACCACAGAAGGTTGGCACCATTCTCGGGCGGTCTCTGTAAAGATAAAGACGTGGCTGAAATGATTCAGCGGTTGATCGTGTTCGCGACTGGCGGATTCGCCTCAAGCATCCGAAATATAGAAACAAATTCCAACCAGTGAAAACCCTAGCCATATCACTTGCAATTATTCCTGTATTTTTTGGGTGCTTGCCAAAAAAAGACCGTAAAGCGACCATAATTGTAAACCTTCCCAAAATTTGGTCGACTCCGACTATCGCCTCCATCGATGCCAACGTCACCTATTGGATGAAGGACTTCGGGGATGCAAACCTTACCGCTTTAGTCCGAGAGGCATGGGCAAACAGCCCCGACCTTTCGGGAGCATCCCGAATGGTTGAGATGGCTCGCGAACAAGCGGTCATGGCTGGAGCCGATCGCTTGCCGCAAGCTGGAATGGTTTTTTCGGGCACTAGCAGTAAACGCAACTTAGTGGGCTTCCTTCCTGGAAAAAGCGTTTCTTTCACATCCGAAAATTACGGCTTGAACATGAACGTGAGTTGGGAATTGGACCTGTGGGGTAAGCTAAGTGATTCCCGAAAAGTGGCAAAAACCACATGGGAAGCTTCTGTCGAGGACTATCGAGCAGCCCGTCTGTCACTTGCCGGGCAAGTCGCCAAGGCATGGTACTCGGCCATCGCGGGCAGGCGTCAAGTGGAATTGGCCTACAAAACAGAGCAATCGTACGCCAAAAACGCTTCCTACATCGCCACTCGTTTCGAACGAGGACTCGCCAATGCTCTTGATCATAACCTCGCCCAAGCGACGCTTGCATCGACTCGAGCCAATAAAGTGCACAAAAAAAGACAACTCGACTTGGCCACGCGGACTCTGCAAACCCTGCTAGGACGTCACCCAGACGGTAACGCGACATTCCCCCTGGATCTACACGAACCTCGACGGGCTCCGCCTATTTCACCACCGGCCCAAACATTGGAACAACGTCCGGATATCCGTGCAAAACGTTTGCGGATGAAGGCAGCCGGTCTCGAAAAGACTATTGCAAAGAAAAACCTTTTACCATCGCTCTCCCTCACAGGTGGACCAGGCAGTCGCTCTCAAGAATTCAATGATTTGCTCGACCAGCAATTTCGGATATGGGGAATTACAGCCAACCTCATACAACCGGTTTTCCAAGGCGGTCGCCTTCGGGCAAATATTCGTCGAACAGAAGCGCTTCGACTTGCTTCCATTGATTCCTACAAAGCCGCAGCTCTAAAAGCATTTGGAGAAGTGGAAACGACTCTTGCAGCGGAAAGCCTTTTGAGCGAAGAAGCAACACAGCTGAAAGAAGCCGCAATGTCGGCATTGGCGGCGGCTGACCTTAGTTGGGAACGATACCAACGCGGTCTCGAAGGAATCTTTGCAACTTTAGAGTCCCGACGTCGGGCATTCGAAGCTGAAAGTCGCTTCCTTTTGCTTCGGCGCGAACGCCTCCTCAATCGTATTGATTTACACTTAGCCCTGGGAGACGAGGCTCTCCCTCACCATCCATGAAAAAATATATTTTACCTCCCCTCGTTTTGGGCGTATCGGGAATCGGAGCATGGGTGCTCATCGCCTTGAAACCAGAACCTAAACGCAGTGCCCCTCCCCCGAATGAACCCGTAGTGGAATTCGTTCTAGCAGAACGAAAAACTCAGCGAGTATTCGTGGATGCATTCGGTACCGTTCGCCCACGCACCAGCACCACCTTGCTGGCAGGGTCTCCCGGAGTAATAGAAGCCGTTGCTCCTTTCCAAAACTTAGACGACAACCGCAGTGGTCCTCCGGCATCCTTTCGCCCTGGTGGATTCTTCGAACAAGGTGACTTGTTGGTGAGAATCGAGGATGTAGATCATCGTGCGGTCAAGGCAGATGCCGAGGCTTACCTCCGGGCAGCGCAACTGCAGTTGGAAAAAGAACGTGCTCTATCCGAACAGGCAAAAGCGGAATGGGAGCTAGATAGAAATTGGGCGGATGCTCCCGAACTGGTTAAACGTCTACCCCAGATTCGTAAAGCTGAAGCCGACGAAAAAGCAGCAGAGGCACGCCTTGCCCAAGCGGTAAGAAACCTTCAAAGAGCAAGCGTTCGCGCACCCTTTCGCGGACGCGTTTTGGAAACAATGGCTGATGTTGGCCAAAGAGTAGGTGGAGGAACATCGGCCGCACTAGCGAAGGTCTACTCATTGGAAATGGCGGAAATCGATTTATCGCTCAGTAGGTCCGAACTCGATTTGCTGAATTTCGGAGACGGGTCGGATGGATTCGGCGAAAATCCTGAAGTGGAACTTCTTAATAAAGATCAAAGCTTCACCCACCGAGGAAATCTCGATAGATCCGAAGGCACAGTGGATTCCAAAACTCGTCTTACCAACGTAGTAGCCAGCATTGAAGGAGCGTTCGCTGACCCGTATTCAAAAATAAAGCCGAAGTCCCCTCCTCCACTCAGCCCTGGTGAGTTCGTAGAGGCACGACTTTTTGGACCCGACATCGAAGTCTTTGAAATCCCTCGTTCAGCCTTTCGTGAAAAAAATACTCTTCTTATTATCGATGATGATAACCGAATCGAGACCCGCAAAGTTTTAACGATTAAGCAAACGAATAGTTTCATCTGGGTTACAGACGGATTGCAAAACAATGAACGAGTTTGCCTTACTCCACTGGACATTGTGTCCAAGGGAATGAGGGTTCGTCTCGCCACCGTGAAAGAGAACAACATTACACTGCCATGATTTCTTGGTTTGCCAAAAACGGAGTAGCCGCAAATCTACTCATGGGAGTCATTCTCGTGGCGGGATTCTTCTCCGTTAGAAACCTCAAAATGGAGATGTTTCCGGAGTTTGACTTAGACCTGATCACCATTACCACGCTCTATCCCGGGGCAGCTCCTGCAGAAGTGGAGGAGGGAGTATGCAAGCAAATCGAAGAGAAGATATGGGATCTTACGGGGATAAAGGAACTGAACTCATATTCCAGAGAAAACGTCGGCGTAGTTTCCATCGAAGTAGCGCGGGGAAAGGATACAGAGCAAGTTGCAGATGAGGTAAAGATGAGGGTGGACGCTATCGCAAACTTTCCCGAGGAAGCGGAAAAACCATTGGTCGAGGTTGTGACTAGTAAACGCCGTGTAATGGCAGTGGCCATCCACGGCCAATGCGACGAAAAGACCTTGCGCTTTCTTGCGGAGCGGATGCGCGATGGGTTGACCGCCATCCCCGGAATCACTCAAGTAGAGATCGCAGGCATTAGAAAACCGGAAATTGCAATTGAGGTCTCCGAACGCTCCCTGCGTGAACATGGCTTGAGCTTCAACCAAGTAGCTACAGAACTACGGCGTTCGTCCGTAGATGTTCCTGGGGGCGTTGCCAAGACTGCTTCCGGCGAAACTCTGCTACGAGTGACAGGTAAGGCACGAGCTGGGAACGAATTCGAGGAAATAGAATTACTATCATCTGAAAAGGGTGGGAGCGTCCCCCTTCAAAACGTGGCTACAGTCTCCGACGGTTTCGAGGACAAATCCCTATACACAAGATTCAAGGATCAACCTGCGGTCACCCTTCGTGTTTATAGAGTAGGCAGGCAAAGCCCACTGGATATTTCAGATAAGGTAAAAGCATTCGTAGAGTCGAAGCGTTCCGAACTACCAGAAGGGATAAACTTAACGGTGTGGCAAGATAGTTCGTACTACTTACGAGGTCGCCTGCAAATGATGATTGAAAATGCCATAGTAGGTTTAATTCTGGTATTTTTCGTTCTTTCTCTATTTTTGCGACCCTCTCTGGCAATGTGGGTAGCACTAGGCATACCGATTTCCTTTTTCGGAGCCTTTGCCTTAATGGGACCGATGGGGACATCCATCAATCTCGTCTCGCTATTTGCCTTCATCGTAGTTCTTGGCATCCTAGTCGATGATGCAATCGTAGTAGGAGAATCCGTATATTCTAGAGGACGAGCGGGAGAACCTTCACTAAAAGCCGCTATTTCTGGGACTCATGCCGTGGCTGTTCCCGTGACCTTCGCAGTGCTGACCAGTATTGTAGCATTTATTCCCATGCTCTTTTTGCCCGGCTGGTTAGGTAAACTGATGAAAGATATTCCCTTGGTAGTTATACCTGTGCTGTTTTTCTCTTTGGTGGAATCGAAGTTCATCCTACCGTTTCATCTCTCATTGTGTAAATTCAATAAATCTCCAAGCACTTTCCTATCTCGAATACAAGAGAGAGTGGCCACGGGGTTAGAACGATTCATTGAGAAATTCTACTCCCCCTTTCTCGACAAGTGCCTCACTCACCGATACCTCAGCCTATCAGTATTTGTTGGCCTCTTCGCCATTATCATGGGAATAATCCTCGGCGGTCATGTCCCTGCGATACGAGGGATTCCTCCGGTTCCCTCGGATTACATCTCGGTAAAGCTTACCATGCAAGAAGGCATGCCCGCAAATTCGACTGAAAAAGCCCTACAGAAAATCGAACAGGCACGACTCGCGGTGGTCGAGTATCTTGAATCAAAGGGTGAACCAAACCCGTTCCGGCATTCGATGCTGACTATGGGAGCGCAACCCTTCTCAGGTGGTCCGGCAGGTTCTCGCGCTGCTCCCGAGGCTTCCCACTTCGGAGAAATTTCAGTGGAGCTGCTGAAATCTGAAAAAAGAAGTCGTTCAGCACCAGAAATTTCAGCCCTTTGGCGAGAAAGATTAGATCCGTTGCCAGGAATGAAGCAATTAAGATTTCTTGATGTTGCCGCAGGTGGGAGACCCATTGCAATCGACTTGGAGATTTCAGGTTTAGACATTGATCAAATGACCGCTGCCGCTGAAGAAACGAAAGCTAAGTTACGAAATTTTGAAGGACTGTTCGATATCTCCGATACTCATGCAGGTGGAAAACGAGAATTAAAATTAAAGCTAAAACCTGAAGGAAGATCCCTAGGGCTGAGTCAGTCTGACCTTGGTCGTCAAGTTCGACAAGCTTTCTACGGCGAGGAAATCCAGAGAATTCAACGTGATCGAGATGAAGTTAAAGTGATGCTTAGATATCCGAAGGAGGAAAGATCTAGCCTTTCCTCCCTTGCCGCCCTTCGCATTCGAGCGCCCGGCGGTATCGACACTCCGTTAGAGGAGGTCGCTTCAACCGAGTTCGGGCCAGATTCACCAACCATCCGTCGAGCAAATCGCTCTCGAACAGTCAACATACAAGCATCAGCCAACAGAGCGCTCGCCGATGTATCCGCCATCGAGGCGGAATTGGAAAAAGGTTTCATACCTCGGATCGCCGAAAAGTATCCAGACTTACGCTTCTCCTTCGTGGGAGAACGGAAACAGCAACAAGATACCGATTCCGGCCTTGGGCAGGCAGCAGGCATCGCACTGTTCGTCATCTACGGTCTACTCGCAATTCCCTTTCGATCTTATCTTCAACCCTTTCTGGTGATGTCCGTAATCCCATTTGGCCTAATAGGAGCGGTGCTAGGTCACTTGCTTTTCGGCATTACGATGAGTCAACTTTCAGTATTCGGTTTAGTTGCTCTTACGGGAGTGGTCATAAACGACAGTCTAGTACTCGTTCACTGGGTTAACAGCAGGCGAGCGGAAGGCATGCCCATGGCGATAGCCGCGAGGAAGGCCGGTTCCGCCCGCTTCCGCCCCATCCTGCTAACCTCTTTGACGACTTTCGTGGGATTGCTCCCCGTACTCTTCGAGCGTAGTCTGCAGGCTCAGTTTCTCAAGCCCATGGCCATCTCGATCGGTTTCGGCGTACTTTTCGCCACCTTAATCACGCTGATCATGGTGCCAGCCCTTTATCTCGTATTGGAAGACTTTAGGGATTGGACGCGCCGATTTATTAAGTATCTCGGTTGGCACAAAGAGGAAGTTCCTCTAGTTCAATAGTCTAATCTCAAGCTAGTCAGACTTTACACCGGAGGCCAACAGGGTGTTGAAATGAGGTTCCTCAACCTCCCGAGTCACGACTTCGGCTGAAACATTACGGAAACCTGCTTCACGGAGCATGCGATATAGATCGTTTTCGGAAAAGCCAAGCCAGCGATCTGCATATAGTTCTCGGGCTTTCTCGAAAGTATGTTTTTTGAGATCAAGGACAATGACCTGCCCACAAGGTCGAAGAATACGAAAGGCCTCGGCGAGGGCAACCTCTGGACGCTGGGCATGGTGGAGGGACTGACTCATGAGGGCCAAATCAACGGAACCATCAGGAAGCGGAACTTTCTCGATGTCTCCGTGCTTGTAAACAAGATTGGAGAGCCCATTCTTACGGGCCAGCGCTTTGCCAACACGAACCATGCTGCGAGAGCTATCGATACAATGAATCTTCTTCGCCCGACGTCCGAGAAGCTGCGAGACCATCCCTTCGCCGGCACCTAGATCAGCCACCACGATTTCCGGAACAAGCCGCAACAGGAAATGCCCGATGGCTTCCCAGGAACGACCCGGGCAATAGTTCTTTCCCAGACGCCCTGCCACGGTATCAAAATATTTCTCCGTGGCTTGCCTGCGCTTATCTACGATTCGCCGCAAAGCAATTTCATCCTTTTCCGCATCGGGCTCGGAAGAAAAGGCTTCAAGAGCTGCAACCAAAAGTTTATCAAATGGTTTATCAGGATTCCGAAATCCATAAAAGGTCTTCTTCCCATCTTTTCGATCAGCGACGATCCCCCTTTGTCTCAAAAGGGACAAGTGCGTAGATATTCGTGACTGCCCCATATCCAAAATTTCCTGAAGTTCGGCTACAGACAATTCCTCCACGGTAAGAAGGCGAAGGATTCGCAGACGAGTTGAGTCGGCTAGTAGACGGAGGGTCTCGTAAGCGCTCAAGGGTAAGTGGGTAACAAATCTCTCACTGCGAAGTGGCAACCTGTTCCGTGATTGGATGTACTCAGTTACGGTCGACCCAACGACTCATTCCCTCTACCCGCCAACTGTGAGAAACTCCATCGATGTCAGTCAAGACTTCCTCGCCTACTTTTTTGCCAAGCAGCATTTGACCCAAGGGTGTTTCGTAGGACAAGACACTGTTGTCAGGATCGCTGTCCCATGCTCCAAGAATCGAGTAAGTTTGAGTCTCACCCGAAGATTGATCGACCAGATTTACAACTGTACCGATGCCAACGCTATCCGAAGGGGCATCCGAGAAATCGGTAGATTGAGCACGGGCAAGATCCGACTGCAATTCGGATTGCCGCGCTAAAAGTAGCTTTTGCTCGTCCTTTGCCATGTGATATTCGGCATTTTCACGAAGGTCACCGTGCTCGCGAGCTGTCTCGATGGCCACTGAGTTTTCAGGAATCTTCACATTGGTGATCGTGTCCAAGTCATTTAGCCTCTGGGCGAGACTATCTTTAGAAACAATAAGAGTATCGACGAGGCCCACCTCGGAGGAGGAGGCGGGAGAGCTCTCATCACTACCATCAAGAAGTTCTTGAACCTCAGGGAACAGCTTAATGAAACGGGCTAGTAAAGAACGCTTGCTCAAGTCGTCAAAACCAGGATTAAGCAAGAGGGCTTGCACCAAATCTTGAGCCGTTTCCAAATCAGCCTGCACTAAAACATCCGGAATAAGGGTCTTATCTTCACTCAGCACTTCTGCCAAAGGAATTCGACGGGTACTGGCGTTTTGCAATGCCTCATGATCGATCGCTGAAAATACGGAACTAAGAAGTCTGGGAGTCAACAGAGGTTCGAGAAACTTTTCGAATTTCGCTAATTTGCGAAACTTGAGAACCCAGAGTAAAACAGGACCCTTAATCGTCTGCTCATCCAGCCAGCGAGTCAATGAATTGAAAAGTAATTTCTCTTCACCTTGGTCCAAGAGGAAGTGAGCGGACTCACTGGAAAACTTCATGGAACAATGGGGTAACAAACGCTCAAGGACTATTTGCTTCCAATCGTCAGAGTATACTCGAGTAATGAGGTCAAGGAAGCGTTGATGGAATTTGGAAGGCAGTTGCTCGGCCAATTCTGGCAAATTACCTTCGCTGTCCTTGATTATGGATGCTGAAGTAGGTTCAATTTGCTCAACGTCCTCTGCAACGTCCCGAGCTAAATTATTTCTAACCCAAACTCCATATAGTCGTTCAGATTGGTTCAGCTTGCGTGCCTCTGTGATCGTGGAGGTGAGCTCCTCGAGTACTTGGGGGAGGTCATCCTTCAAGTCCTCTTTTTCCGCAGATAGGTCAAATAGTTTCTCAGCCAGAATAATCTTCTCCTTTGAACGCCGTTCTTCAAAAAAGTCCTGCAGTATTTCTTGCTCCGGGTTTACCGGTTCGTCCCTGAGGACATAAGGCTCGTTCTTCTTAGGCGGAACAGCAACTCGAGGGTCCTTGATCAAAAGTTTTTTTGTGTTCGCCCACCATTTTTTAGCTTTGGCAGAACCGAAAAGATAATTCAAAACGACCTCTATCTCACGAGCAGTGGAGCATTCGTTATCACAGAGGACCAGAATTCCCATAATTACAGATACAGGATCTTTCTTCGCTTCTTTCTCGACCTCCTCTGGATTGGTGCGATGTCGGGTCAAAACATGCGCGTCAGACAAAACCTCTAATTTGTCGATGCAAAATACGGGATCCATAGCATGGCCTTTGCGATCACCTTCCTCGAAGTCGATAAGCAACATACCGCGTTCCTCGCTAAATCCGGAGATCTTACCGAATCCCCAGCTGCGGTGAATGCAGTATGCACCTTCTTGCATCGAATCAAGGACTTCACGCGACTTGGCGAGATTGGGATTAGCCTCCAATAGACGATCAATATATTCTGTTTTCATGTGGTTTGAGTTGAGAAGACTTTTCGAGCTGAGAATATAAGAAAAAGGATATGCACGAAAATCAGCAACTGCTTCAACACAAGTAAAGAACTTCTCGGGAATGGCGAGAGAAATCTTGCTTAAAAGGAAAAATCCAAGCTAGTGAAAGTAAGTTACACTTTTTCGGGTTGATCGATTCTGAAAAGAAAAATGGCTGGAAGAAGAAGTAATACCGCCCCACTTGCATAAGCCAAAGCAGAACCAAACTGGAAATAGGCAACCCCAGCCAATAACGGTCCAATCGCTCGAGCCAATGATCCGGAAGAACGAAAAACGCCTAAATGAAAACCTTGGCTGCTTTCACTTGAATGAAGGGAGGCTAAAGCTGTGAGAGTCGGGCTGGTGAAAGCTACACCAATCGACATTAGCAGAAGGCCCAAATAGAAAAAAGTTTGATCTCCTGCCGCCGCGAGGACACAAAAGGCAGTAGCACCGAAAATCACACCGCACAAGGCAAGATTCCTCTCACCCACGGGACCTGCCAAACGCCGCACGAGAACTCCTTGAGCCACAATCAAGGTCAGTCCGATGAGGAGAAACATTCGTGTATTGTCAGTGGGAGTATAGGTAAAACGCTCGACAGCAAGAAAGGTCAGAGTGAACTCCATCCCGCTGAAGGATATCATATAAAAGAAATAGGCTAGGCAAGAACGACGGACGGGGATATTTTCAACTTTCCCAAGCTGAAAGATGCCGGGTTTTACAGGGCGTTGGATATTTCTCTTCTCGATGGGCAGAGTCTCACGGAAACGAAAGGCAAGCCAAAGGAAATTCAGTAGTGCCAGCAAGAAACTGGCGATACCGGCGGCCGAAAAAGGGTTAAGAGCGAAAAAATCGAGACTCAAATCTTCAGTAAATGCCCCACCATACATCCAAGCCAAGCCTCCAATGGCCGGACCGAAAATAAAGCCCAGTCCAAAGGCGATGCCAACTAAAGCCATGCCCTTTGCTCGCGTTTCCCGAGGTGTCACGTCGGCGATTGCAGCAGTGGCGACTGAAAGGTTTCCACTGGCTATGCCACCTACAATTCGTGAAAGAACAAGAGCCCAAAAGTTTCCGGCAAAAATCCAAATAAGATAACCTAGACATGTTCCGCCTACGCTCATCAGCATGATAGGCCGACGACCGATACGATCTGACCAACGACCCCATATTGGGGCGAACAAAAACTGAAGAATCGCAAAAAGGGATCCTAAAACTCCCCCAAAAATCACAGTTTCTATTCTGAAGCCGGCATTCTCAGAAGTAAAACCTAGGTGCTGAATGGAAGAAATGAAACGGGTAAGAAGTCCGCCATCCACATCTTTTTCAAGATAATGGTCTAGCATCTCGGGAAAGAGAGGGAAAATCACGGAGAAACCGACCATATCAAGAAAAATGGTCAAAAACACCACCCCGAACGCTCCTCGCTTGGGTACGTTAACTGAAGAGGAATTGTCGCTCATCGAGTGAGAGATCCCAGATGCCCTGTTCCTTCAGCTGCCTCACGAAGAGACGCAAGTACATTTGGGGGCACCAAGCCATTGGTTTCACGACCACCATGAAGGTGGACTTGCTTTATGAGGTTAGAGCTAGTGAAGAAATACTTCTCATTAGGCATCAAGAAAATAGTTTCCAACTCCGGGTCCAGATGACGATTCATCTGGCCCATTTGAAACTCGTACTCAAAGTCCGATACCGCCCGGAGTCCCCTAACAATAACCGATGCCTCGGTTTTGCAGGCGTAATCGACAAGTAAACCTGAAAAACTCTCCACTGAAACTTGCGGATAATCTGAAACGTTTTCCTGAATCAGACGCACTCGATCATCCACCCCGAAAGTTACTTTCTTAGAAAAGTTATCTGAAGTAACGGCAACAATTACCTTTTCGAAGAGACGACAAGCTCGAGCGAGGACATCAAGATGCCCGTTGGTAATAGGATCGAATGTACCAGGGTAAATAGCGGTTGTCATGAAAACATAGCAGAACTTACTAAAAAAACATGTAAAGTCGACCACCAAGGCGGAAAAGACTTGCGGAAGAAGTCCTTGGCCCCACAAGGAGAAGTGAAACTCGACTCCATGAATTTCCCAAACCTCATCACTCTATCGAGAATCCCGTTGATGCTTATCGTCATCGGTTGCCTTTACTTTCCTCCGGAAGAGGCTTTTCCATGGTCTCGCCTAACAGCCTTCCTCATCTTCCTTTTCGCAGCTCTTACGGATTGGTTAGACGGTTGGCTAGCTCGGCGCATGGGGCAAGTTTCTGATTTTGGAAAGTTTATGGATGCGCTCTGCGACAAGATATTGACGCTAGGAATGTTCGTGAGCCTCCTGACGATGGGCGTAATGCATCGATGGGCTCTATTTCCCGTACTGCTTATTTTATCGAGAGAGCTTCTCATTACTGGTCTTCGGCTCGTTGCGGCTTGCAAGGGCATAACCTTGGCAGCAGAAAAGGTCGGCAAGCTCAAGACCGTCATTCAGCTCACCTGCATCAGCCTTTTTCTTGGAGAAATGACTATGAAAGACGATTTGGCCGGAAAAATGACGGACAACTTTTACTATCCATTACTAGAAGCGGTATCTGGAGCAGCCAGCGCAACCTTAATACTTGCCACTTTGCTCACTGTCTTTTCGGGTGTAGTTTACATGGCGAAGTACTGGAATCTCTTTATGGACGAGGAAGAGAAGTGACGGACGACCATCTCCCAGCGGCACAGGAAACCCGCTCGAGGCGATTGTTGCTCGCATTAGCTACGCTAGGTCCTATAGGAACATCTTGTCCTGCTCCAGGGACTTTTGGTTCTCTTGCGGGAGTGCTTGCCTTTTTCGCACTAGTGGAATGGTCGCATCTCCCCACTTCCTTGATTTTGTGGGGATTTACACTGCTGGCCTTGCTCGCAATTCCACTTTGCTCAGCAGCCGAACGCATCCTGGCCAAACGCGATCCAGGTGTGGTCATAATCGACGAATTCGTTGCCATGCCCCTTGTATTCTGGGGCGTTTCAGATCTTTTTTCAGAAGGAACTCTCCAAAAGTTGACCTTAACAGGTGCAGGGTTTGTTCTTTTTCGTATCTTCGACATTTGGAAGCCGTTTGGTATTAATCGCCTCCAAAGGCTACCCAAAGGTCTTGGCGTAGTAGTCGATGATCTCGGAGCCGCATGCGCCGCCGGATTATGCTTATGGATATTTGCCTGAACTTTTTCTTTGTCTTTTTTCCTCTTTAAGGCCCAAATCAATATTGAAGATGAGTGAGGAGGCACGAGAGATGGTATTGGAAGTAACCAATCAGATGGGAGTTCATGCTCGCCCAGCCGCGATGATAGTACGAATCGCCAATAACTATACTGGTGAAATCTGGGTTGAAAAAAACGGCGAGCGAGTAAACGGAAAAAGTATAATGGGGATCATGATGCTCGCCGCCGGAAAAGGAACCGAACTCACATTTCATGTAGATTGCGAGAACGCCGAAGGTTTTTGTAAAGAGATGACCACGCTCTTCGTCGGCAACTTCCAGGAAGCGTAGTTCGAGTCAATGAGCGGATGGCTCGGAACTATTCGTCAAAATCGTATACACCCGCCATCTTCTCATCATGAAAGGCCTTGATTCTCACGAGAATCTGGGATGGTCGTTCCATCAGGTAAACTTCTTCGCGTAATTGTTTCGCTTCAAGGATGGTGAAGCGACGGGCAAAAAACTTCAGCTCCGGGATTAGGGGCGGGGTTACACTCATTTCATCAATACCCAAGCCCATCAATAATGCCGTAAAGTGAGGGTCTCCGGCCATTTCACCGCACACGGACACTTCGACACCCTTCTGCCTACCAACTTCAGCCACATGACCAATTGCTCGAATCACTGCAGGATGATGGGGTTCGTAGAGATAGGCGATCTGGTTGTTAATCCTATCAACAGCAAGCAGATACTGGACGAGATCGTTGGTTCCGATGCTGAAGAAATCAGAGTGCTCTGCCAAAAGATCACAAATAGTAACGGCGGCTGGAGTCTCGATCATACAACCCACGGGAGTTTGCGGATCAAAAGCCTCTCCCCTTTTCTCCAGTTGTGCCTTCGCCTCATCTAGAACTTCACGGGCACTGACCATTTCACCAACTCCGCTAATCATAGGGAACATGATCTTGACCTTACCAAAGGCACTGGCCCTTAAAATGGCTCTTAGTTGAGTCAGAAAGACATCTTTATTGCGCAGGCAAAACCGAATGGCTCTGAAGCCCATGAATGGATTATCCTCCTTAACCCGAGCAGAGGGTCCAAGAACCTTGTCACCACCCAAGTCAAGAGTACGGATCGTCACCGCTAGGGGAGAAGATGCTTCAACCACTGCTTTATATTCTTGAAACTGTTCCTCCTCATCGGGAATTCGATTGCACCGAAGAAAAACGGACTCCGTTCGAAAAAGTCCTACGCCAAGAGCACCGTTTTCGTTCGCTTTAACGACCTCTTCGGGAGAATCCGCATTAGCGAAAACTGACAACTGTCGGCCATCTGCGGTTTCGGAGGGTAAGGAACTTTCATCGTCAACGAGGTCCAAAAGCTTCTTCCGCTTGAAACGCACTTTCCCATAGCGGAAAAGAGTTTGTTCGGCGGGGTTGATGACGACAGTTCCCTCGAAACCATCAATAAGTACGGTATCCCCGTCCTGCAAGTTCACGGTTAACTCCCTTAGACCAACAACTGCCGGGATCTCTCCGGCTCGGGCCATAATCACCGCATGACTTGAACGACCACCGCTATCGGTGGCGATGCCGAGAATCTTAGACCTATCCAAAGAAGCCGTATCAGATGGCGTGAGATCTTCGGAAACCAACACTCTGGGCTCATCCAAAAAAGCAGTACCCGATCCCGTAGCACCGAGGAGGTTACGTAAAAGACGACGAGTGACATCACGAACGTCGGAAGCTCGTTCACGCAAGTATTGATCTTCAAGTCCATCGAAAAAGTCAAGGTAACGAGAGCTAACCCGATGAAGGCATTGCTCAACGTTGTCTCCCGTTTTATGAACCTCTCCGACAACGTCGTCGATCAAGGCCTGATCCTCCAGAACTAAGACATGCGCATCGAAAATGGAGGCCTCGTTTTCCCCGAGACTTTTCCCCACGTCAGCTCGAATTGCCTTAATCTGTTCGCGGGTCTCTAACAAAGCTTGCTCGAAACGAATAATCTCCACGGTCTGACTTTCCTTGAGCACCGAGTAACAAGGTACCTCCACTTCTCCGTGAAGAAACCGAAATACGCGACCATGGGCAACGCCGGGGGAGGCAGCAATACCGTGAAGGATGATTTCACGTTTTAGAGTATCTTCAGGCATGGAATTGGATCCTCAAGTAACTGAGGGAAGAAAATAATGCCTTAAATTGGTTGATTTCGCCATAAAAAAAGAAGAACGGCGTTTAGGCGAAAGCGGTTTCTTCAACAAAGCATTCCTGTCCCCACGCAGAACGGATTGCACAGATTCCCTCGGCAATCTCCCAGTCATTCTCCAAAAGAGCAAAGCAACATGAGCCACTACCACTCATTCCGCATGTCCAACCGAATTTCCTGCTCAATTCATCGAGGAGTACAGGAAATCCCGGATATTTTTCAAAGACGGTTTTTTGCAAGTCGTTTGCCAGCAAAACATCCATACCACCGTTTCCTGTTGACCAAGCAGATAAACTAGCCCGTGCATCAAGCGAGTCGGAATACCAATCGGGGCGACGAGCAAGGCGACCGTAAACATCAGGCGTATCGATTTCCAAACTTGGCGCAAAAAGAAGCAGACGGGCTCCGCGAAACCTTTTGGCAATACCTGCAGACAGAGGCTTTACCAAATCCCCCCTTCCCTCCAATAAACAAGGTTCGTCGAATAAGAAAAGCGGGCAATCCGACCCAAGTTCCCCCGCCAATTCCAAGAGGCTATCCAAAGGCAAGGGAGCCTTGGCAAGTAAGTTTAACGCGTTTAAAGTTGCCACTGCATTTGAACTTCCGCCTCCCAAACCACCGCCAATGGGAATACGCTTGCTGATCGTGATGAAAACATTCCATTCTCGCCTAGCCTTACTCAACCATGCCCTCGCCGCCCTCGCTGCAAGGTTTTCCTTACCCGGGGGCAAGCGTAAGCCCGGACAGAGGCATTCGACCTCTCCATTTCCTGACCTCACCTTTATGGTGACCACATCTCCAAAAAGCAAAGGAGCAACAACGGAAAGAATTTCATGAAAACCATCGGAGCGCTTGCCTGTCACAGCGAGAAATAAATTCACCTTCGCCGGGGAAAAAACGCTAATACTTCGAATTCCTGACTTCATTAAGTAGTTCGTTTAGCATTCAGTGTCCATTCAGGCGAACCGAAATAAAAGTTTGCCCGATTCCCTTTAAGCGCATGATGCTCGCATAGATGCAGACGCAAAAGTCAACCGAAGTCATTCTGGCTCTGGACGTGGAGTCTAGGACCCAAGCCGAAAAGATAGTTCAAGCTGCGGGAGAAAACTTGAAGTGGATCAAAATCGGTCTGCAAACCTATCTTCGTGACGGGCCAGCATTCGTGAGCGATTTGGCGAGTGAGGGCAAAAAAATCTTTCTCGATCTCAAGCTGCACGACATCCCTAACACAATGGCGAAAGCCATAGAAAGTCTGGCACACCTTCCAGTTTCTATGCTTACGATTCACGCATCGGCCGGTACAGAAGCCTTAGCCCGCTGCTCCGAAACCATAATCGAGGCACTCCCTGAAGCGACCTTACTCGCGGTAACCGTTCTGACCTCCATGGACGCGGAAAACCTCAATAGAATGGGAGTAATGAATACCCCCGAAGATCAAGTGACCAAGCTCGCCAAGCTTGCCACCGAGGCGGGAGTCGGAGGAATAGTCTGCTCACCCAAAGAATTAAGCTCGCTCTACGATGCTTTGCCTTCGGGAGTGTCTTTTGTTACGCCTGGCATTCGCCCAGCAGGTACCGATCTCGGAGACCAAAAACGCGTCATGACCCCCGCCGAGGCTGCTCAAGCGGGGGCTAACTATCTAGTAATCGGTCGACCAATTCTAGGAGCGGAAAATCCCGATAAAGTCATTGCCCAAATCCAAGAAGAAGTGTCTTCAAGTCAACCGTCTTTTCTCTCATGAACGCAGCCATCCTGCTTGCCGCGGGTCGCGGTAGTCGCATGCGGAACAGCGTAACCGACAAGATCCTCTACAAAGTGGGAGGATGCACGTTATTTGCAAAATCCCTGCTTGCTTTTCGCGAGGCGAACATAGCCAGCTTGTGGGTAGTGACTTATCGCGATGAATCACAGAAAGAAAGATTGGCTAACGATATAACCAAGATGGTTCCCGATGACGTCGACGTCATCCTAGTGGAAGGTGGCGAAGAACGGGGTCACTCCGTACAAAATGCTCTTGCGAAGATTCCGCCTGAAACAAAAATCGTCTTCGTACATGATTGCGCGCGCCCTATGATTGAAGCGAAAAGCTTGACCAAGCTTCTATCCGTAGCAATCGAAACAGGAGGAGCAGCACTGGCTCACCCGGTCAGAGACACCCTCAAGCAGACTAGGGAAGGGCAAGGTCCCCACCCCATTGCCGATCATACCGTCGACCGCAGCAAACTCTGGGCAGTGGAAACTCCGCAAACCTTTCAAGCCAAACTGCTACGGGAAGGTCTGGCCCGAGCCGTCTCGAAAAACTTATCCGTCACGGATGAAACTTCCGCAGTAGAACTACTCGGTCATCCAGTTTCACTCGTGGATCCGGGATATCCGAATCCCAAAGTCACTACACCTTCGGACTTATCGTATATCGAATTTCTAATTAACAAGGGCAGCGCATGAACCACCCTTTCCGCATCGGCCAAGGTTATGACGTTCACCGATTCGCCGAGGGACGAAAGCTAATACTTGGTGGAATTGAGATTCCCCATGCACTGGGACTTGAAGGACACTCCGATGCCGACTGTTTAATACACGCTCTCGCAGATGCCATTCTAGGCGCCGTTGGTCTGCCCGACATTGGGTTTCACTTCCCACCAAGCGAACCAGCCTTAGAAGGGATTGACTCCATGAAAATCCTGCTCAAGGCAAAAGAGCAATGTGAGACAAAAGGGTATCTCATCGGTAACGTAGACGCCACGATAATTGCCGAAAAGCCCAGAATTTCTCCCTATGTTGAGGCGATGAAAGAGAGATTATCCAAAATCCTCGAAGTAGAGACTAACCAAGTAGGCATAAAAGCGACGACCAATGAAGGCATCGGTGGGATTGGAAATGGCGAAGGGATCGCAGCACATGCCGTGTGCCTACTCATCTCGAACTTGGTCTAGGCTATTTCAAAGATTTCTTCCGAAGAGAAAAATCGCTCGATTTCGACTTTCGCGGACTCGACGCTGTCCGATGCATGGATCACGTTTCTCATCTTGTTGGTACCAAGATCTCCTCGAATCGTTCCTTCGGGAGCTTGCGTGGAATCCGTAGGACCTAGCAATCCTCTAACTGCTTCCACTACGTTTTCACCTTGAAGAATTAGTGCGATTACGGGCCGTGAGCTCATAAAGCTGGCGATCTCCGGGAAAAAAGGCAAATCCGCGACATGAGCATAGTGCTCCTTGAGAACTACTGAATCCAATTGAATCATCTTGCATGCAACGATGTCGTAACCGGCTTTTTCAAAACGAGCAATGACCTCTCCGACGATTTTTCCGCCGAGACAATCAGGTTTTAGCAATATAAGTGATTTTTGCATAGAGTTGTGTGGCATAAAGATACTAGAAATGGGAATGGAGGGAGAAAGGAGAAAGTAATCCTGTGAGAATCAGGAATCCGCAGAGTCCTCGTCGGAAGAAGCGGAAGAAACCGGCGCTGAATCTTTTTTCCTCGCTTTTGAAGACTGCTCGAAGGTCAACCCGACATCCTCATCGTTGGAAACGACGACATGGATAGGTTGGCTTTTCTTTACATTGCCCGACAGCAGTGCCTCAGCCAGATTATCTTCGATATATTTTTCCACGGCTCGTCTCAACGGACGGGCACCAAGCTTTTCATCGTAGCCATGTTCAATCAAAAACTTCTTGGCTTCAAGGCTTACATCAAGCTTGAGTTTACGGTCACGCAATCGGTCGGCTACCTTCGACAATTCCAATTCCACAATCTCGCTCATGCTGTCCTTGCTCAAAGGACGAAAGATCACCATTTCAGTAAGGCGGTTCAAAAACTCCGGCTTAAAAACCTTCTTAGTCTCATCGGTTATCTTGTCCTTGATGTTATCGAAATTATTTTCGGCATCACCGACGGAAAATCCCATGGAAACATTACGCTGGAGGATCTGAGCTCCTACGTTCGAGGTCATGATGAGAATAGTGTTTCGGAAATCCACCTTGCGACCCAGACTGTCAGTTAAGCGACCATCCTCAAGAATTTGCAGAAGGATTTGAACAACGTCCGGATGAGCCTTTTCGATTTCATCAAAAAGAATTACGGAATACGGCTTGCGTCGAACGGTCTCGGTTAGTTGACCGCCCTCTTCGTAACCGACGTATCCCGGAGGTGAACCGATCATACGAGAAACCGCGTGCTTTTCCATGTACTCCGACATGTCGATCTGAACGAGTGCCTCCTGATCTCCGAAGATTTCTTCGGCCAGAACCTTTGCCAAGTGAGTTTTACCCACGCCTGTGGGACCTAGGAACATAAACGAACCAATGGGACGTTTGGGGTCCTTTATATCTGCTCTCGAGCGCCGCAATGCTTTAGCGATGACCTCCGTGGCGAAATCTTGACCAACGACAAGCTTGCGAAGATCTTTTTCGAGATTGAGAAGTTTTTTGGTCTCCTTCGTTTCCATCCGACTCAATGGAATTCCGGTCCAGTCGGAAATTACAAGATACATTTCATCTTCGCCCACATTTCCACGTTTTTCCTCTCGAGATTTCTTCCAATCCTCGAGTACTCGCTCACGTTTAGTCCGTAGCTTTTTCTCTTTGTCTCTGGATTCGGCGGCTTTCTCAAAATTCTGCTCGGAAATCGCTTGTTCCTTGGCTGAGCAAACCTCTTTGATCTCATCGGAAAGTTCTTCGATTTCGGGAGGTCGTTTCAAAGACTCCATACGCGAACGGGCACCCGCTTCATCCAACGCGTCAATCGCCTTGTCAGGTAAAAAACGGCCAGTAACGTAGCGATCAGTAAGCTTGGCGGCAGTCTCCAAGGATTTGTCGGTAAAGTTGACATTGTGATGCTCCTCATACTTGGATCGAATGCCCTTAAGAATGAGAACAGTGTCTTCGACTGAGGGCGGCTCGACCTTGACGGACTGAAAGCGTCGTTCCAAGGCACTGTCCTTCTCTATGAATTTCCGGTATTCGGCCAAGGTCGTTGCTCCAATGCACTGGAGCTCTCCACGACTCAAGGCAGGCTTAAAGATATTGGAAGCATCCATGGCTCCTTCAGCAGCGCCGGCTCCAACAATGGTGTGCAACTCATCAATGAAAATTATGACATTCTGGGCTCGACGAATTTCGTCCATCACAGCCTTGATGCGTTCCTCGAACTGACCCCGGTACTTTGTGCCGGCAACCATGAGCGCCAGATCAAGAGTAATCACCTTCTTGTCCAAAAGATTCTCGGGGACAAGACCTCCTGCTATTTGCTGAGCCAGCCCCTCTGCTATGGCCGTTTTTCCTACGCCAGCCTCACCAATGAGAACCGGATTGTTCTTAGTGCGCCGACAAAGGATTTGAGTAACTCGCCGAATCTCGGAATGGCGACCTATAACAGGATCCAACTCGCCCTTTTTAGCAATCTCAGTAAGATCTCTACCAAAGGCCTTAAGGGCAGGCGTTTTGACATCTTTACCCTTTTCCTCGCTGGCACTCCCGGCGAGAGAAGTCTCAAGCTCGTCTCCAGCGGCAAAGTTCGGATCGAGTTCGGAAAGAATTTCGGAACGACAGCCCTCGACATCTACTTCCAAAGACTTGAGAACACGGGCGGCAACGCCTTCGCCTTCACGAAGAAGACCAAGTAGAATATGTTCGGTGCCGACATAGCTGTGATTGAGCGATTTCGCTTCCTTGCCCGCAAGGGAAAGAACTTTTTTAACTCGCGGAGTGTAGGGAACATTTCCAGCGGGCTTGGCCTCGGGACCGGTTCCGACCTGTTGTTCAACGGCACCTCGAACAGTGTCGAGATCGAGACCCATTTTCTGAAGGACATTGACCGCAACACCCTGACCGAGATTGATCAACCCAAGCAACAAATGCTCCGTCCCAACATAGTTGTGGTGAAAGCGATCAGCCTCTTTGCGTGCCAGAGCCAAAACTTGTTGGGCTCTAGGAGTGAAATTGCTCATTGGCTCAGACATAATTGAAAAAAATAACCGTTAAATAGCTATAAAGTCAACCCACCCTTGCCGAAATCGGGGTCGGGAGCTTTTTTAAATTCCTTGCGGAGCATTTCAGCTCTTAAAACATCGCGATCATCAGGTTCAACTACGCGTCCGGCAGAAAGCTGTACATGGCCAGGCTGAATCTCGATCATCAAACGATCCGCGATGCTCCTGAACTTTTCAGGAAGCATACCCAAGTCAACCGCCAATCGAACAAGCGACAAATAATCCATACCTTCGGCGCTCTGCATCAACCAAGCACCACGAAGGATGGACAACGCCCGACCAACCTTATCTAAAATACGGGTCGAGGATTCGTCGAACAACTTGGAGCGGGCATTTAATTCTTGCTCCATTACCTTACTGAGGGTTTTGGACAAACGTTCGAGAATATCTCCTTCCGCCTCGCCCAAAGTCTGCTGGTTTGAAATTTGAAAGACGCTTCCGCTGGCGTCGGAGCCTTCGCCAAATATTCCACGAACCGCTATTCCCAACTGGTTAACAGCATTGACCACCTTGTCCATATTCTTGGACATTACCAATCCGGGCAAATGCATCATGACCGATGCGCGAAGTCCCGTGCCAAGATTGGTGGGGCAGGCGGTAAGAAAGCCCAAATCTCCGTCGTAAGCATAATCGAGATTGGACTCAATTCCGACGTCCAGAGCGTTTGCCTTTTTCCATACGCTTCCAAAGTCGAGTCCATTCCTAAGAACTTGAATGCGTAAATGATCTTCTTCATTGATCATCACGCAGCAAGAGCGATCCTTACTTAAAACCAACCCGGCCCCATCATCGGCTTGAGATAATTCCGGGCTAATTAAATGCTGTTCGACCAAGATTTGTTTGTCGAGATCGCTTAGGTCGTCCATCTCCGAAGAAACCGAGTCTGTCATGCCTCGCAAATCTCCAAGAGCACCCATGCATTTGGACAATACTTCGCGTCGCTGTGACGTTTCGGCACGCCCGGGGAACGGAAAGTCATCCAAATTACGGGCCAAACGGATTCTGGTACTGAGGGCAACCGGAGTTGCCTTAGGGCGTCGAATCGCTTTCCCGGCGGCTCTCAAAATTGTGTGAAACATTTCCCAACCACTCCAACCTTAGACGACTAAATTTTCAAACGATTCGCGAAGTGTACGAATCTCATCACGAAGACGGGCACAGTCCTCGAATTCTTCACCCTCCAGTGCTTTCTGAAGGTCCGCTTCCAGACTCAAGATCTTTTCCTGTAATTTGGCGGCGGACTCCTGTTCGTTCGCTCGCTTGCGACTTTTCTTAACAGTGGCGACCAATCCCTTCGGAACCTTACCGACATGACGAGTGCCAGCATGCATCCCGTCTAGCATAGGATTTAGAACTGCTCTAAAAGCCTCATAACAAGCCGAACAACCAAAACGCCCGGCCTTTTTAAATTCCTGATGGGTAAGCCCACAACTCTCGCAAACGAGGTCGCTCGAGGAGGAGGTCGCCTCCATACCCGCGGTATCCATCAATCCACCCATGGAAAAGTCACCCGTGTTGGTCACACCCTTCTTCTGAGCGCATTCCTCGCACAAGTCGATCTTGTGCATCTGATTGTTGAGAATCTGAGTAAGATGCACGGTAGCGGGCTTCTCGCAACTATGACATTTCATGGACTCCGACATGATGATTGAGACTAAACGTTTTTAAAATTGTTGGTTACTAAAATCAATTTACTCGAAAACTTCTTATTTCACAACGCACTAAATGCGCCAAAAAGCGACTTTAAGGAAAAACCAAGTTAGAAAGAAGTGCATGGGGTTAGATCATTCGACCGACTCTAGTCACCTTTTCTCGAAAACGAGAGATGAACCGCTTGCTGATTTCTCCGGGTTGCCCCGAACCTACCGCCCGATGGTCGACCTCGACACAAGGGATGACCTCAGCTGCAGTACCGGTCAGAAAACATTCATCCGCAGTCCATAAATCGTATCGGGTCAAGGCCTGCTCTCGCAGTTCCACATTTAGCTCCTCGGCAATATCCATAACAGTTCCACGGGTTATACCTCGGAGGGAGCCCGAGTCAAGCGGAGGCGTATACAAAACGCCTTTGGAATAAACGAAAACATTGTCTCCCGTACATTCGGCGACTTCGCCTTTGTCGTTGAGCATCAAAGCTTCCTGAAAGCCCACCTTCTTGGCCTCGATCTTCGCGAGAATGTTGTTCAGATAGTTCAGGCTCTTCACCGCAGGGGGCAAGGCGGCCGCATTTATCCGACGCGTAGGCACGGTGATTATCTTCAAGCCCGTCTCGTACAGTACCTCCGGATATAGCTGAATATTGTCTGCGATAATGATTACCCCGGCAGGTCCGCAACCGTCCGGAGACAAACCGAGATGCCCCGGACCACGCGTGACCACCAAACGGACGTAACCATCCTGCAGATCGTTTTGCCTACAACATTCGCATACGGCTTCGGCCAGTTCCTCGCGACTCATCGGCAGATCGAGCAGGATCGCCTTGGCGGAAAATTCAAGACGTTCCAGGTGCTCATCGAGCTTGAATACGCATCCGGAATACAGGCGAATGCCCTCGAAAACCCCGTCACCATACAACAGACCATGGTCAAAGACCGAAACCTTTGCGTTCTCCTTGTCGACGAATTTGCCGTTTAAGTAAATCTTCATGCAATCAAATCCCTTAACCTAATCGAAAAGACTTCATTGTGGGAAATTTCCGGAAAATGGCGAGCGAGTTCCTTGCGGATCAACTTCACTTGTTGTCGATAAGTTCCTGAACCACAGAAGGATCAGCCAGAGTCGAGGTGTCCCCGATTTGATCGATTTCTCCCGTTGAAATCTTACGCAGGACACGTCTCATAATCTTACCTGAACGCGTCTTCGGCAGGGCCGGAGCCCAATGAATGACGTCGGGCGTAGCGATCGGCCCGATCACTGTTCGAACCTGCTGCCGCAACACGGCTCGCAGTTCCTCGGAGTACTCGACTCCTGCGTTCAGTGTGACGTAGGCGTAAATGCCCTCCCCCTTCACTTCGTGAGGAAACCCGACCACGGCGGCCTCGGCGACGTTCTCATGGGCCACCAAGGCGCTTTCCACCTCGGCCGTGCCCATGCGGTGGCCGGAAACGTTTATGACGTCGTCCACCCGGCCCGTGATCCAGTAATAGCCGTCCTGGTCGCGTCGACATCCGTCGCCAGTAAAATAGTACCCCTTATACTGCTGGAAATAGGTTTTCTCGAAGCGCTCGTGGTCTCCGTACACCGTGCGCATCTGCCCCGGCCACGGCTCCTTCATCGCGAGCACGCCGCTCACGCCGTTGCCCTCCAGTTCCTTGCCCGACTGCGGGTCGAGGATCACGGGCTTAATACCGAAGAAGGGGAAAGCGGCCGAACCGGGCTTCAGCGGGGTGCAACCCGGCAAAGGAGTGATCAGAATGCCCCCAGTCTCCGTTTGCCACCAGGTGTCCACGATTGGGCAGCGATCCTTCCCTGCGTTGCGATGGTACCATCTCCATGCCTCGGGGTTTATCGGTTCGCCAACACTGCCCAATACCCGAAGGCTGGTCATATCATACTTCGCGGGCCATTCCTCGCCTGCTGCGGCAATCGCCCGGATAGCGGTGGGAGCGGTGTAAAACTGGTTCACCTTCCACTTCTCGATCACCTGCCAGTAGCGATCGGGATTCGGATAGGTCGGGATGCTCTCGAACATCGTGGTGGTGGCTCCATTGGCCAAAGGACCGTAGACGATATAAGTATGCCCCGTAACCCAGCCGATGTCGGCGGCGCAAAAGTAGACGTCATCCTCTCGGTAGTCGAAGACGTACTTGTGGGTGGTCGCGGCGTACACCATGTAACCGCCCGTGGTGTGGAGTACGCCCTTCGGCTGCCCCGTGGAGCCCGAGGTATAGAGGATGAAGAGCGGGTCTTCCGCATCCATTTCCTCGCATGGGCAATCGGTGTAGGCATCGGCCACCGCCTCGTGCCACCAGAGATCGCGACCGTCCTGCATCTCGCATTCGATGCCAGAATCATCCGACACCCGCTTCACCACGATGCAGGTTTCCACGTTCTCGCCCATCGCCTCGGAGGCGGAAGCCATGGCCCGATCGGCGTTCGGCTTCATCGGTATCGCCTTGGCCCCGCGGAAGGTTCCATTGGCGGTGATCAAGGTCTTGCAAGTGGAGTCGGCTATGCGATCGGCCAAGGCCTCCGCGGAAAACCCGCCGAACACGATCGAGTGCACGGCGCCGATCCGGGCGCATGCGAGCATCGCCACGGCCGCTTCGGGAACCATCGGCATGTAAATGGAAACTCGGTCACCCTTCTTCACCCCACGGGCCTTCAGGACGTTGGCGAAACGGCACACCTGCTCGTGCAGTTGTCGATAAGTGAAGGTGGCGTCCTCGCCCGGCTCGTTGCCCTCCCAGATCACGGCCGTCTTATCGCCACGTGCCTCCAAGTGCCTGTCGAGGCAGTTGTGGCACACGTTGGTGCGTCCGCCCTCGAACCAGCGAAGCTCGATCGGTCCGGCATTCATGTCGTAATTGTAGCTCCGCACGGAGTCCCATTTCTTGTACCAATGGAATCCATCCGCCACTTCGGCCCAAAACCCCTCGGGATCAGAGGAGCTCCTTTCGTAAAGCTCATGGTACTGCTCCATATTGCTAACGTGAGCGCCAGTCGAAGCGGTCTCAGGCGGTTGCACGATATCCAAATTTTCGTTTTCGCTCATAATTTGCAGAAGGTATTAATCGAAGATAAAAGAATATCGGGATTGTGAGCTTCTTGTCGATGCGCTTTTCCTATCTTCCCGATGCTCACATCCGAACTTCACTACGAACTCCCTCCGGAACGAATCGCTCAGGCACCCACCGACAAGCGAGACGAATCCCGACTGCTCGTCTACAACCGAGACACCGGAGAAACTTCTCACCACCGCTTTCGCGAACTCCCCGAACTCCTCCCCACGGGAGCCCGCATATTCCGCAACGACGTATCCGTACTCAACGCCCGTCTCCCGGGACAACGCGACACGGGCGGCAAGGTGGAGTGCCTGCTGTTGCGACCAGACGAAGCCAGTCTCGACACTTGGCGATGCCTCCTCAAACCGGGGGCCAAGACCGCCAAGGCCGGCGCCTTTTCCATGCACGGAGAATACGAGGCCACGGTACTTGAGGCACTCCCCTCTGGGGAATATCTGGTGAACTTCGTCCACCCGAACGATCCCGACCTTCCCGCACTCGCCGATCGCATAGGCTCCCTCCCCCTGCCCCCTTATGTAAAGCGACCCGCAAACACCGCGGATGCCGAACGCTACCAAACGGTGTACGCCGACGATGCCAAGCGTACCGCCGTGGCCGCTCCCACCGCAGGCCTTCACTTCACCCCGGAATTATTGGAGCAACTGGAAAGGCGCGGACACCCCATGCACGACCTCACCCTCTCCGTAGGCCTCGGCACCTTCCGCCCCATCGAAACCGAACGCGTGGACGATCATCCCATGCACGGAGAAGCCTATCTCCTCCCGCCAGCTGCCAAGGCCGCCCTGCGCGAACCCGGCCCACCCCGCCTCGCGGTGGGCACAACCACCGTGCGGGCGATCGAGCATCATCTCGTCCAAGGCGAAGACGCCGATCTGGAAGCCTCCACCCTAGCCGAGGCCGATCTCTTCATACGCCCGCCCTACTCCTTTTTAGGAGTGGACGCCCTCCTGACCAATTTCCACCTGCCCGGAAGCACCCTGCTCTGTCTTGTCGCCGCATTCCTGCAAAACGAAGGGAATGACGGTCTCGATCTACTAAAGGATCTCTACGCCCAAGCTCTCGACAACGACTACCGCTTCTACTCCTACGGCGACGCCATGCTGGCGCTGTAGGCAATCTTGCCTCGCTGTTGTCGCTGCTGGCTCCAAAGTCCCGAATACCCGGTGAGCGGGGAATTGCCCCTCGCCTACTGCCCCGACTGATACAGGGCCTGCACCTCGGCGGCGGTTTGAGAATCGCTGGTTAAGGCTGGGAGGTTTCGAGCCGCTTGGTGGTATGGTTGTAGAACACCTTTTTGGGTCGCGCTTGCAACATGAAGTAGAGCCACGTGGAATCCTTGGCACGGTAAAGGTGGGGATAGACGCCTTTACCGGTCCAGAGCCACTGGTGGTCATTGTCCCAAGTCCAGAGAGAACCGTCGCCAGCTTCCTGAACGAACAGCCAGCCTAGATCAGAGTGATGGAGCCAGTTGTTTTCGGTAGCGTAGAAGGAACCGAACCAAGGGGATTTTTTCCATCCCGGGGCGTTCGGGACGTCGACGGAACCTGCGACAAGTGAAGATGCAGGGCCCGCGGGAACCGCTGCGGTGTGGGGCTCGAGGCGAACGCGCACCTCGGCGGTAATACCTTCGGCTGTGGCGGTGACCTTGACCCGCACGCGTTCGGTAACTTGCTTGGCGGTTAGTAGACCTGACTGAGAAACAGTGGCGAGGGCGGCGTCCACGGCCCAGGCGACTTCCTCGGAGGGAAGGTTGGTGACGGTGCCGTCGTCCAAGAGGAGGCTGCTCGCCAGCTGGGTGGCGGACCCGGCGTTGACCTTGGAATCGCCCGAACGAGCGATGAGGCGCATGGGCTGAATAAAATCTGCGGTGGGGCCCACGGCGTTGGCCACGGCGCCAGAGGCGTCGGAAGTGAACCCGTAGAAGGGTGCTCCGATTACGGCTTCGTTCACGACCCCACCCGCCGAAGAGGTGGCGGCAGAGAGGCCAAAAGGGAAAAGAGACAGTAAAGCGTAAAGGGAATGAACTTTTTTATACATAGATTAAAGTAGAATGGGACAATTTTGAGCCTGTGCGTAAGAGGGGTCAAACGGAAATTAAGTTTTTTTGTGATCTAACACAAGTGCCGGATAACGAATCGTGGGGATATCGGAAATGCAAAATTCGGTAAGGATCCGAGAGGAGTGTTCGCACTCGACTTGCACTGCCGGATTGAACAGGATGAAAGGAGATGACGAGTAGAGTTTTCAGATTGTTCTTGGTTGTCGCACTGGGCGGGGCGAACGCCTTCGGCATGACTTTCGACTTTCGCACTCCCGACCAGTTCAATACGATAAAGGTAAGTATCAATACCTCTTTTGGAAACGGACAGCTAAAGGGGGAAATTCGCGGAGCCGGAGGGACGATGGAGTTCCCGATGGAGCGGCTCGAAACTGCCCGAGGAAGGGTTTCCATCGATGCCCGCGGCATAAGGCTTTTTCACGGTAAATCGCAAGCAGTGGTCAACTCTTCGACATGGCTCGACACCGGGCGTTTCCCCCGGATCACCTTTGCCTTTAAGGGCATTCAAAACTTGCGTTGGGGGCGCAAAGAAATACGAGGTGACATCGTGGGCACGCTCACATTGAAGGGGAAGGCGAAGGAGATGCTTCTGCCTGCAGTGTTTCGGTACCAACGAGCGGGACGAAGAAGCCTGGACGGACGAGCGGGAGATTTGTTGGAGGTGCAAGCGACGCTTTCCATCTTGCGTGGGGAATTCGGAATTAATCCAGGAGGTATGCTTGATCAAGTGAAGAACGAGGTATCAGTGACCGTGAAGCTGCTTGCATGCTCGGACAAGGTGAGACCTCTGCTGCCCTCCAGTTTATTTGTGACCCCCTGAAAGAGAAGGCCTCTCAGTCCGGGATCCAAGTAAAGGCATGGCACAGGGCTGTAGCCGCGGCGTCGGACTCGTCGTAGGGCAAAGGCTCGGGCAGCTGAAGCATCTGAGCCATGGTGCGGGCAAGCTGCTCCTTGCTCGCCCGACCGAAGCCGACCACGGCTTGCTTGATCCGTAGGGGAGCGTATTCAAAAACGGGAAGTCCTCGAATGGCGGCGGCGGAAAGCGCGGAACCACGAGCGGCCCCCATGATTTGGGCGGTCTTGAAGTTGTTTACGTAGATAGTCTCCTCGCAGGAAAGGTGGCGAGGGTTCCATTTTTGCGCCATGTCTGCGACCGCCTTGTGAATCTCGCCGAGGCAACCGACGAAGGGGACCTTGGGCTTTAGCTTTAGGGTAAGCGAATCGAGAAGGCGATGAGGGCGTTTGGGCTCAAACTCGACAACCGCCAAGCCCATGCCTCGGAGACTCGGATCGACGCCTAGGACACGTCCCGAATAGGGAACCTTTTTGAGAAGAGCCTTGGGATCGATCGCGGTAACCTCCCTACCCTTTCCCGCCAAATGTTCGGCCCAAAGTTTTCGCGAGCTTCTTGCCATAAAAAAAAGCTAAAACACCATACGGAGTCCGGCGAGGACAATAAAGAACCAGACCAATCCCTCGAAAAGCTTCTGGTTTATGCGACGAACGACTAGAGGGGCGATCGCGGCCCCGATCACGGCGGGAATGAACATCCACCAACTAACGGACATTGACTCGAGGGTGATGATCTCCAGATCGATCATAAAGGGAACCTTTGACACATTCACGATGAGAAACAACCAGGCGGATGTACCAATGAAGGCGTACTTTGGTAAAGCCATGGCCAAAAGGTATAACTGAGCCACGGGCCCAGCAGCATTGGCAAGCATGGTGGCGACTCCCCCGAGCAAGCCGAGAAAGGCCCCGAATGCGAGTGAAGTTCGGGAGCTTTGTTCGCCTTCCAAGTCTCCCTTGCGATTTCGCCGCCACTTCATGGTGAAGTGCATGACAGTCATAGCAAGAAGGATGAGACCGATGAGAACCTTTAAGAGGGACACCCTCTCGTCGTTTGCCTGAAAGAAACCGAACACCTTCCACCCGACAAGGATTCCGATGATGAAAAAGGGAAGAAGACGGGCGATGAACTTCCATTCGGCATGGCGACGGTAGACGATGGTGGCGGTGACGTCAGCCGATATGAGTACGGGCAAGAGCAAACCCACGGAAAGAGGCACGCCGGCCAAGCCCAAGGCATCCTCGAGCACGAGAGCGTAGATGGCTACGGTAAGGTTTCCCGCACCGGGGAGACCGCCCTTACTCATACCCATTATGAGGGCACCAAAAGCGAGAAGAGACCAGTGAGCGACGGTAAGCGATTCCATGAGAGAGCGGGCAGAGTTCAGGAAAGCTCAAAGGTTCCGGCGTTAACAATAAAGACTTCCCATGCCTCAGGATCGCCGGATTCCGCCGGGTGAACGGTTCCGGTGGCGAAGACCTGGGCGTCGTCGGGAAGCAGTTTGTGGAAGTTGGCCTTTCGCTCGGCATCGAGTTCTCCGAGGGCATCGTCGACGAGTAAGATGGGGATCGTTCCGCAAATCTTACGAAGGAAAGAAAACTCCGCCAATCGCAAGGCGAGTACAAGTCCGCGTTGCTGCCCCTCGGAAGCGAGGTGGCGGGCATTCCGAGAATCTAGCAAGAATCGAAAATCGTCGCGGTGCGGTCCCCTTGGAGTGGACCCGAGGATGCGATCCCGTTCGCGTCCTGCAAGGTATCGATCGGCGATGGCGGCATGGTCGGCTTCCTCCAGGTCTGGCTTGTAGCCGAGGGAGGCTTCCTCGCGGCTTGAGGAGATGGTGGCGTAACGCTCGGCCAAGAGGACGGTCAGCTCGGGCAATGCCTCGCGACGCAAGCGAGTGAGCTCAACGGCAGCGGGGATGAGGGCAGCCTCGAAGGCATCCAGTTCGGCATCCCCGCCGCCACGCTTGAGGAGGGCATTGCGCTCACGAAGGCAGCGGTGGTAGTTTCGCAAAGTCTCGAAGTAAATGGAGGAGGACGTCGACAGAGTGACGTCGAGCCAGCGACGCCGTTCGGCGGGCCCATCGCGGACGAGCCTGAAATCCCGAGAAGAAAGAACGACAGAGGGGAATCTGCCGACATAATCAGCCAAACGCGTAATCCGCCCCCCATCCAGCTCGACGCGTTTGGCCCCCTTTGAATCGAGACGCAGGAGAACTTCACTCTCGTTGTCGCCCTCGTCTTGAAATCGGTGAAAAAGACTGGCTTCGGAAGAGTCGTGCCTGACGAGGCTCTCGGTACCGCCAAACCGAAAGGAGCGAAGAACGCCCGCAAAGGCAATGGCCTCGAGTAGGTTTGTCTTTCCCTGCCCGTTGGGTCCCAAGAAAAAGGTTCGCTGACCCGAAAAGCTCAAGCTCGCAACTTTCACATTGCGGAAGTTCTCCAAGTTAAGGGCGAGAAGGCGCACGGGGAGGCTAGATAGAAACGACCTCGTAGGAAGACGAATCGGCTTGGAGCTCGGCGTAAGCGAGACGAAAAGCATCGGCAAGACTGGACCACTCGGCGGGCGTAGTTTCGCGAGAACCGCTAACTCTTACAACCCTCCGGGCTTGCTCGGAAGAAAAGCCCATTGCCACCGAAACGTGAGATGGACCATCCTGGCCGGTGGCGCAAGCAGAGCCTGTGGACACCTCGTGCCCCATTTTCTCCAACTTCCCGACCCAGCGGAGATTCTCGAATCTCGGCATGAGAAGGGCGGAGACATTCCAAAGGCGGGATAGATTTTCTCCGAGGACCTCGACACCGGGGATGGATGCTCGGAGGGATTCCTCAAACGCGTTGCGAGCTTGCTCAAGGATAGGCGCTTTGCCAAAGGAATAGGCTTCCTCCAAGGCAGCCAGCATAGCAGCGACTCCCGGGAAGTTTTCAGTTCCGGCTCGCCGACCGACCTCCTGCTCTCCTCCCACGATGAAGCTTACTTCGGCGGGAGCCTTGAGAATCCCCACGCCTTTTACACCTCCAAATTTGTGGGCACTAGCGGAAAGGTAATCACAGGCATCGAATTCACCCGAGGGAAGTTTTCCCAGCCACTGGGTAGCGTCGCAGTGAAAGGGAACACCATGAACTCTGCAAATTTCGGCGATCTGTTCCCATGGTTGGATAACACCCGTCTCGTTATTCGCCGCCATGACTGAAACGAGAGCGACTTCAGTCGCATCGAGTGCAGGAGCAAGAATGGAAGGGTCGACGATCTCTGAGCCACCGACAGCAAGCTCATCCACTCGACCGGGAAAATAGCGGCGAGCCGCCTCGCGAACACTCGGATGCTCGACGGGAGAAAGCAAAACTCGGGAATCAGAAGAAGCATGACGAGAGATATAAGAAAAAACTGCGTTATTGGACTCGGTGGCGCCGGAAGTGAAGGAAACCGTGTCGGGGGATACCCCAAGACAAGTAGCCAACTGTTCCCGAGCAAGGTCCAGTTTCGCCCTGACGCGAGCGGCGGCCGAAGAAGGCGCGGAAGGGTTTCGCCAATCCCCAGAAAGCGCCTTTGAATAGCTGACTAGCGCACCCTCGCAAGGACGAGTGGTCGCGTTGTTGTCGAAGTAGGCCATGCCTGGTGCCTCCGAACCTCGGTTCAAGGAGCGGGACGGGGCGGGATACGAAGTTTCTGCCCGATCTTGAGACTGCGTTTGTTTATCAAGACATCTCGATTTGCGTTGTAAATGAGATCGATATGAGCGGAGTCGCCATAAAACTTTCTACTGATTGCGTAAAGGCTGTCGCCTTGCTGGATGATATGAGTGCGAGCGATGGAAGGCTCGGGCAGTATCTCGAGAGCAGAGGGACCGGCAGGCGGGGACGAGGGTCTGGGATCAGTGGAAAGAGGAAGCAGGGCGTCCGCAGTATCAAGAGGCAAACCAAGGCGAACGCGCATATCGGCTAATTCGCGTTTGAGACGACTGTTTTCCTCCCTCAGCCGAAGGGCTTCGAGATGTTCGACGTAAGGTTCACCGGGCAGTTTGCGAATAATTTCCCGTTCTGCAGTGACAATAAGCTGTTCCACTGTGGCCGCTTCCTTGGAGTCAGGAGAGAGTTGAAGAAAACGACGGTAGTGGTAAATGGCAGACACGGGGTCTCGGCGATTATCCAGCTTCATGAGGAGGCGTCCCACCTCGATATGGGACTGAGGAGACTGGACGATCCTTCGCGTGACAGAGAGAAATTCGTCGAGAGCTTCTTCCTCGTTCCCTTGGCGAAGATGTCCTCGCCCACGATCGTAGGCGCTATCGTTTTCCTCGATGTCGGGTAGACTTGACGAACCGCAGCCCATCCAAAAAGAGAAGGTGGCCCCGATAGCAGCGACGAGTGGAATCGTTAGTAAGCGTATTTTCATTCGCCAACGCAGGAGAGAGTGATTTTTCTTGAGTGAGGCGCTAAGCGATGTTCCCAAAGAAAAATCCCTTGCCAAGTTCCAAGAAGGAGCCGCCTGTTGGTAAATGGAATGGTTTCACTCGAACGAGTTAGGGCCATCTTAATGTGAGAGGGCATATCGTCCGGCCCTTCGTAGGTATGAACGAAGTGAGGATAGTCGTCGGGCACCAAATCGTCCATAAAGCGTTCGAGATCTCTCCTAGCCGTTGGGTCGGCATTTTCCATGAGAACGAGGCTGCAGCTGGTGTGACGTACAAATACCGAAGCAAGTCCATCAGCAAGCCCCGATTCGCGCACGGCTTCAGAAACCTCGCCGGTGATTTCGTAAGTCCCCTTTCCTGAGGATTGCATTAAGATTTCCTTACGATAAATACCCATATTAAGGATTTTGAATAGTTCAGGAGCCAAGTTTTGGCAAGATCGTAGGACGAAGAAACATCAGCAACGCAATTCGGTCTCCGCGTTGAGCCATAGTCGGAGTGATTCGAGTATTTCAGCAGTAGCACACTCATCTTGGACAAGCTTCCTCAAGGGAACGTTCAGGGTTTCGACAGCAGCCTGCCGCTGTTCAAGGGGTAAGGATTGCCACCAGTCCTCTTTTACGGGGTAACCCTCGACCCGAGCAAATCGGTAAAGGGCTTTAAGATGCACGGCGTCAGGCGAATATCCTGCCACAAGAGAATCCAGAGCGTTCGCGAGGAGCTTGGCGGCCGGAGCCGGTTCGGCGAGATGAGCGCCGTTTCTCTGATAAAGCAATGAAAGAGCAGAAGCCGTCTCCAGGCGAAGCTGACCACGAGCTAACTCGGGGCGACGATGAAGCGGTCGCCACTCGGAAGCGAAGGATACCGAATCACCTCCGCTTCGTGGGCGACTGAGTCGTAATTCGACCTCGTCGAATAGGTCCGGCAAAGAGCCAGACGCCCGCTTGGAAGCTAAACGCTTGTATACGAGCACGAGGCCTTCTTCGGAGGAGAAGACGCGAATGCGGAGGCTACCTTCCCCGCTTTCCTCCCTACTGAGAACAATTCCTTGCAGGGTACGGGTGGGCGCGACCATTCAGGAGGAGACAATTAGGTTTTACGCGTTCGCGAACGAGGCGGATTAATAGCTGTTTTTTTAGGGGAAGCTTTAGGTAAGGACTTGGTGGAAGAACGCTTGGAGGAACTTTGCGCCTTTTTCTTCACCTTCTTTGCGTCGTATTCGGGAATGACCGCACCGCCAGAAATCAACAGCTTCATGCCCTCACCCAAGGACATGTCCATAGCAAAGACTTCTTCTCTGGGAACGAACAGAAGGAAGCCGCTGGTGGGGTTGGGAGTGGTAGGGACGAAAACCGTGGTCAACTGGCGTCCTATCACAGCTTCGGTCTCACCCTCGGCATCGTTTGTCAAAAAACCAATCGTGTAGCAGCCTTGGCGGGGATACTCGACCATTACAACTTGGTTGAAAACAGCTCGATTTTCTTTTCCGAAGGTATCGACGATTTGCTTCACCGTTCGATAAACGGTGCTAACGAAAGGCACTCGATCCAATATTCTCTCGGCAGAATTAATGAAAAATTTGCCTAATACGTAATTGGAAAGAAAACCAAGAGAAGTGAGAGCAAGAACCCCGACGAGTAGCCCGACCACAGCCAGCAAAGTCTGCAAGCCGAAGAAGAAGCTCTCTTCCTTAAGACCCATCTCAAAGGCAAAACGCATTGCGGGTGCCTCAAACATATCGAGCAAGAAATTGAGCACGAAGATCGTCGTGCCCAAAGGCAGGAATATGAGAAGCCCCGTGAGGAAGGCGTTGCGGAATTTCTTGAACATCGAAGGAAACGAAAGTGATCCGAATGACTATTGGGCAAGTGACTTCGGGGCGAGTCGAAAATCGGGAATAAGGCCTGCTTTTTCGATAGCCCCCATGGATGTCCGTTCGGCTTCTCGCATGAGTACACGATCTGTGTCTTCTATATCGTCGAAGCCGACAAGGTGTAACCAACCGTGCACGAGATAGAGAGTGAGCTCACGCTCAAAGGGTTCATTTCGGGCCACGGCTTCCATTTCGGCTCGCTCTACGGAAACGCAGATTTCACCGGCAAGACCATCGGATGCCTCGCCCGGAAAAGTGATGACGTCTGTGTGGGAAGGATCTGCCAAGAAATCCGCGTGGATGGAAGCCAGTTCATCATCCCCCAGGAAAGCTAGGGAAAGCTCTCCGG
>PCBO01000135.1 GCA_002730975.1 Opitutia bacterium | reverse complement strand
GGCTGCTTGGAGGATGCGATCCCTTGAGGGTGGGATAGCTGCCGTCGACCAAGATCCAGACGTCGGTTGACCAACCGGTGCCAGAAAAGGTCGCCGCCGTTTTCATCTCGGATGTGGTCTTACCACCCGCCTCAGTAAGGTTGCCTGCCATGTCTGTCTGATTACTCGTCTCCTTATCCCAGAAGGAGTGTTCTACCGTAACTCCATAATCCCTACCGAACAGCCCCCCCACGTTGGCGGCTGTTCCCACTACACCCGTGCTGTAACATTTTTGTATCAAGGTGTTATTTACACCACTTGGATACCCGGCGCCCAACAATCCACCCTGAAACCATTCAGTCGAAATCGCGCTCGCGGTGCTGTAGCAGTTAGTGATGGTCGTACCGTAAGACAACCCCACCAGACCTCCCACGAACCAATCCGATGCAGTGACGCTACCCGTGCTGTAACAGGCCGTTATCGTCGACGTATATGACTTGCCCAAAAGTCCTCCCACGGATTTCTGGCCATTTATGCTTACGTTGGTAAGCCCCAAGTTCTTAATCACCGCATTCGTCGTCTGACCAAACATGCCCACGGCATCCGTTGCCGGGCGATCGATCGTCAATCCGTCTATCACGTGACCTTCGCCATCATAGGTGCCGGTAAAACTAGGTGACCCGCCAATGGGAGCAATCCCGGCGCCACCATTCCAGCCGGCGGTCGCTGTTGCATTAATATCCGCAGTTTGCGCAAAGTGCTTTTCACTCCAAACGCTGCTCGTCTGAGACAACCAGTTCAGGTTATCAATCGTAGCTATCAAATAGGGATCCGACTCCGTACCTGTACCCTGCGGAGTCACTGGGCTGGGATCCTGGAATATACTGCCTCCGCTCGACGGATTTGCCGCAACCGCATTGCCTGCAAGGTCCTTGCCCGAGGACAAGGTCCAGGTTTGCTGCCCTCCGGGCCCATTGGTCGTCGTCCAGGAGTAGGTGTACGACCATTTGTTCACCCTTGTCATGTTCTGGTCCTGAACGTGGGCGACGCCACTGCCTGAAATCCGCATTGGGTGGGAATCGGACACGGCTTCCTCGAAAGTTGCGGTGATCGTCACGACGTCGCCGCCCTTCGCAAAGGTCGTCGGCTGTCCTGAAACAGCGTACGTCAATGCCGCTGTCGGCGGCGTGACGTCGTTGGTGTAGGTAAACTGGGTGGTGCCCACCGGACTGTTGGGATTGGTGGCCGTAACCGTAATAACCGCAGTTCCCTCCCCGGCATGGGCAATCGTTAGCGTAGCTGTCGTTTCATTACCATTTGTCGAGATTTCCCCCACGGACACCGTCGCCACATTGATATGAGATGAAGTGGCAGCAATCACGGTATTCCCTCCATCTGAATCCGTTGCCGTAATCCCTCTGTATCGATTATTGCTCGAACTGGTGAGAATGTCCGAAACAGAGGAAACAAAAGTCGGCAAGTCATAAACAACCGCACTCCCATTTTCCCAACTCAAGAACGGGTACCCACCATGGAGAACCCCGTTCCCATTATCCATCTCCCAGACGTCATCCGCGCCATTGGCCGTCTCGAAGACGAAATCCCAACCCATGTAAAGATTGGCCACCTTCATTTCCGAGGTAGTTTTGCCCTGGCCGCCTGCACTCGACGCCTGACCACTCATCTCCGTATTCCAGAACGAATTCTCTATCACAAGGCCATAATCCTTGCCTACAAGCCCCCCCACGTTTCCGGCGCTGTTCCCATCATAGATCAGCCCGGTGCTGTAACTGTTTTTTATCACCGTGTTATTCCCGCCACTTGCATAAGCAGCGCCCACCAAGCCCGCTTGGAACCAGGTATTGGAACTTGAACCTATCGATTTCACGTTCGCCGTGTTGTAGCAGTTGCTGACGGTCGAGCCATAAGATTGACCCACGATGCCCGCGACCATCCAACCCGTTGAAGTAACGCTACCCGTTACGTAACAACCCGTTATCGTCGAAGTATACGCCCTGCCCACAAGTCCCCCCACCGATTTCTTGCCCTTTACGTTAACGTTCTTAAGCCCAAGATTCTTAATCACGGCATTTGACGTCTGCCCGAACATGCCCACGGAATCCGTTGATGAACGATTTATCGTCAATCCCTCTATCAGGTGGCCACCACCATCATAAGTGCCGCTGAAACTAGGGCCAATGGTCGCAATTCCTGCCCCATTGTCCAGCAACGACGTCCCCGATGCATTTATATCCGCCGTCTGCAAAAAGTGCTTACTCCAAACACTGCTCGTCTCCGACAACCAGTACAAGTTGCCAACCGTAGCGATCAAATACGGATCCGCCTCCGTACCCGCACCGGACGCTAGCACCGCCACCGGAGCCTCATGGACGTCGGTAATCACAATGGTGATGGCCTGCAGTTCCCATGCGCTTCCGTCGCTGGCGTTGACTTCCACAACATAAGTGTTGTTTGTGTCGGCGTCGGTCGGATCCTCGTAATCGGGGGCGTTCTTAAAAGTGAGTATACCGGTGGTGGCATTGAGATCGAACTTGGCTTGGTCAGCTCCTCCGCTGAAGGAATAACTCACCGTTTCGTTGCCGTCGGCATCGGTCCCGTTGAAGTCCGCCGCGAAGGTCTGGTTCTCAGGAGCGTTCACTGATGCCGTCGCGGCGCCTCCGTAGGAAGTTATGACGGGGGTGGCGTTCGGGATTGGCTTGTAGGCGAGGCGGAAGCCAATGGAGTTGCCGCGGGCATAGACCTCGTTGTGGCTGCGCAAAGCGGAGCGCAAGCCCGTCCCGGGGTTGAGCCAGGAGCCTCCGCGTAGGACCCGGGTCGAGCCCGATGCAGGTCCCGTAGGGTCGGTCACCGACCCAGTCGGGTAATTCGCTTCGTACCTGTCCGCCGTCCATTCCCAAACGTTTCCGTGCATGTCGAAAAAGCCCCACGGGTTGGCCGTGTATTGACCAACGTCGCGAGTCTGGCTGATCCCGCTCTGAGTATAATTAGCCCGAGTAGAATTGATGTCGTTTCCCCAAGAATACGCCGTGGTCGTTCCCGCTTGGCAGGCGTACTCCCATTCCGATTCGGTGGGCAAAGCATAGGTCCAACCAGCGGCCAACCTGCCCGCTGCTTGCTCGGCAGCGTTCAGGCGGGTGAGGAAAATTTGGACGTCGTCCCAACTCACCTTCTCAACGGGGCGGTCGTTACCCGTATACTGGCTCGGCGTGGCGTTCAAACTATTCGTGTTCCCCGTCATCACCGCCTCGTACTGAGCCTGCGTTACCTCGTACTTGCCGAGGTAAAAGCCCTTCTTGAGCGTCACGTTGCGTTCGTTCTCATTCGTTCCGCGTCCTACCTCGCTCGTCGGGCTACCCATTGTAAAGGTACCTGGTTCCACCCAGAGCATTTGAAGATATTTGTCGGAATAAACCTTGTTCCGACCTTTAACCGTTACCGTCCAGTCATTTATTTCAAAGGCACCGCCTGCGACCTCCACCGCCTTGGTCTCAACCTGATCCCATGAATTGAGGTACCCGTGTAAGATTCCACTCGTCAGATTGGTGCCTTGGGGATCATCGTTGGTCGCCATTTTGCCTGCAATGTACACCCTGTCACCAGAGGACAAGTCCCTGTAATTCCAAGTTGCATAATCATCATCATTAACGGAACCCGAACTGAGAGTAGACCAACCTGTCCAACCGCTATGCCATGGGTTGTTGATACCCTGAACGGTGTGCGTAGCCGTTGTAACCGCCGTTGTTGCGGAGGAAGTAACGGATTCGGCGTTGCCAGCGCCGTCGGTATAGTTGGCAGTTACGGTGATGGCTTTGCCGACGTCGGCTTGGGTCAAGTTGTGTGAGGCTCCGGTGGCTCCAATGATAGGGGCGGACGACAGTCCGGTGGTGTTGTGCATGGAGAAGTTCTTGATCGAGCCATAAAAAGGATAACCTCCATCGATGGAACTTCCGACGCTCAGCTTGGAATAGGAGCGGCTCGGGATCTTTGCGGTTATGGTGCTCGAGGCCGCCTTTGCTCCAATAAGGGAACCGTTCAAGTAGAGGGCCAAGTTACCGCTTGGGTCGATCGACCCGGTGATTTTGCACAATTCCGTTTTGCACTGAGCAATCAGGCTCTTGTCGATGATCAGACGGTGGGGTGTTCCATCCACTGACATATTGAACGAGAAGTCGTCGTGATAGAGGGTCATGGTGATTTGGTTATTCCAGTCATCGGAACCGTTCTGTTTTTCACCAAGCATTAGAAAAACCCACAGGTAGACGTCGCTGCGGTCGAAATCAACAGGGTCGAATTGAATGTCTAGGGAAACGGAGAAACCTTGGGGGAAGGAACTCAGGGCAATCTCTTGGTTCACCATCTGGACGCGCCCCTTGCCGCCGGAAGTCGTGGTATGGAAGACGCCTCCGGAAAATACGCCGTTTCCTTGTAACGAACCATGATTAGAGTGATTTCCCGAATCTTGGGCGTTAGTCTGCAAGGCCCAATTATATTCCGGAAGCGACTCGCGCTTCCACTGATAAGTGATTGCTCCGAGCCCGTCCGCGTCGGAAAGGGAGTTCGCGGCCGTAAGAGTTTGGTTCTGCGTGGCCGTGCCAGTGATGGAGACCGAGCCAGTGGGAGGTGCAGCCCAAGCGGATGAAACCGAAGCCCAAATCAATAAGATTGCAGAGAAAGAGCTTAGGGCGAGCGAGCGAGAAGGATCAGGAGAACTCACAACCAAAAAATTCTCACGCACATATTAGACTTTTGCAATAAATTAATAACTACTATTAGCATAACAGTTGAAAATAATACGTTGCAAGTGAAAGAAATCGATTTTTTATTCTGACAAAACTGATTTGTAACACATTGTGAAAGCCAAAAATCGTATTTGACTTGCACCCTTATCTCAAGGCTAGAGAGATCTCTAAATGAAGACTTATCGACCAAGTGCCTTACGGATCAGTTCTTCGGTGCTGACGTCGGTTCCGAGGGCTTCGGCAGCCTGCCTAACTGCCTTGTCGGCGTCTGTGGCTTTGTAACCGAGTGTCAAAAGTGCGGTCAGAGCGTCCTGGTAGGCTCCGGGTGAGGAGGGTGTGCCGGAGGCGCCCGGAGGTGCTCCAGCGGAAGCGGATACTGCCGAAACTGCAGGCAGCACCTTGTCTTTGAGTTCGACGACGATGCGCTCGGCTGTCTTTTTACCGAGACCGGGTGCCTTGGACAGTAGTCCCACGTCTCCCGCTGCTATGGCGCTCTTGAGGGTAGGAAGTGAGAGAGAACCAAGCAAGTTTATCGCAATGCGGGGACCGATGCCGGAAACCTTGTCCACGATAAGGCGAAAAAAGTCGCGAGATTCGCGATCTGCGAAACCGTAAAGGGTCTGGGCGTCCTCACGATAGGATGCATGCGTGTGGAGCTTGATTTCCTTCCCTAGAGCGGGAAGCTTTTCCGATGTTGTGAGCGGAACGTTTACTTCGTAGCCGATACCTCCGACTTCGATGACCGCAAGGTTGGTTTGGCACTCCAATAGTACTCCGCGAATAGTGGCTATCATCTGAAAAAAGGTAAGAAAAAGGAAATTAAAAGTTGAGATGCAGGAAGAGAGTTCATGCGGTGAGCCCCAGAACGTCCTGCATGGAATATAGACCTGCGGGTTGGGTAACCGCCCATTTGGCGGCTCGGAGGGCTCCGGATGCAAATATTACGCGGTCGGTCGCACGGTGAGTGAGCTCCAGACGTTCGCCGCTGCCCGCGAACATGACCAAATGATCTCCCACAACATCCCCCCCGCGAAGAGAATGGGAACCGATTTGAGCTGCGGGACGCTCACCGGTGATCCCTTGGCGACCGTGTGCGACGTCGGCATCTCCCAAGCTTCGGGATTCCTTTAGAATTTCCAACAAGCGTTCTGCGGTACCGCTGGGGGCATCCTTTTTGTGACGGTGGTGCATTTCTATTACTTCAGGGTCGAAATCAGATTCGGCATCTAGCACCTCGGCCGCCTTTTGGGTGAGGTAGAAGAGTAGATTAACGCCAGTCGAGAAATTTCCCGCCCATACCATGGGTATGAGAGAGGAGAGGGCAGTGATAGCATCCCGATCCTCAACGGATTGGCCGGTTGTGCCAATGACGATGGGCTTTCCACGCTCGGCGGTCAACCTGGCCACCGGGAGGGTGGCTTCCTGCAAGCTGAAATCGATCACGACGTCGCATTCGTCGATGACTGCGGCAGGATCGTCGCCCAAGTCGATGCCAGCTACGATTTGACAATCCTTTTCTTCGGCGATGGAAGCGATGGCACGCCCCATGCGACCCCGAGCTCCGTTAAGCATGATTCTTAATGACATTTTACAGGAAGTTAAAAGATAATTGGAAATTCTAGAAGTTGCTATTTCAGAGGGAAATCTTTAGCAAGCTGAGCTAATCGTTCTCTATTTTCCCGCTGGAGGTTGCACAAGGGCAAGCGAACTTCGTCGGACTCAATCATGCCAAGGGTCTTCATGACGAACTTGGCGGGCACGGGATTCGGTTCGATGAAGAGCTCGCCGAAAACGGGAAGGTACTCGAGATGCAGTTTTCGGGCAGCCTCGAAGTCGTTGGCTCGGGCTAGATCAACCATTTTAACGATCGGAGCCGGGTAGACGTTCGAGGCGACGCTGATTACGCCCGATGCTCCGCAGGCCATGAAGGGCAGGGTAAGGCCGTCGTCGCCAGACAGGATGACGTAGTCCGAACCGAGAGCAACGGCGGTGTCCGAAACCTTGGCGGATCGTCCGCCCGCTTCCTTGATTGCACAGATGTTTGGATGTTTTTCATAGAGACGAGCAACGGTGGATGTGGATATCTCGATGCCACACCGGGATGGGATGGAGTACAGCACGATCGGCTTTTCGGTTATTTCCGCTATGGCGCCGAAATGAGCGAGAAGACCTTCCTGACTCGGCTTGTTGTAGTAAGGGGCCACCAAAAGAAAGGCGTCTGCCCCGGCCTCGTCTGCAGCCTTCGTCAGATGCAGTGCCTCGGCGGTCGAGTTTGCCCCGGTTCCGGCAATTACAGGTACGCGCCCGGCAGTTGCCTTGACGGTTGCCTCCACCACCCGAAGGTGTTCCTCCGGAGACAGGGTGGGGGATTCCCCCGTGGTGCCACAGGGCACCAGTCCGTTTACGCCCGAAGCGATTTGCCATTCGACATGACGCTCGAGATCGGCAAAGTTGACATCTTCATCCACCATCGGCGTGATGAGAGCAGTGTGTGTTCCCTTAAGTCGATTCTTGTCCATTCTCAATAAATCTGAAAAATAGTTTTTTTAATACCCGCAATTGACTTGCTCTTTTCTGCAGGAAATTTTGCGTGGTCAACTCTTTTATGGTGGACGTCAAAAGGATTCGAAATTTTTGCATCATCGCTCACGTCGATCACGGCAAGACAACTTTGTCCGATCGACTGCTCGAAAGCACCCGCACTGTGGTGAAGAGAGAGATGAAGGAACAGCTGCTCGATTCCATGGATTTGGAACGCGAGCGGGGTATTACTATAAAGAGTCATCCGGTCTCCATGACCTACAAGGATACCAAAGGAGACGAATATCTCTTCAACCTCATCGATACCCCCGGTCACGTTGATTTCTCTTACGAGGTGTCGCGCAGTCTGGCTGCCTGTGAAGGCGCCTTGCTATTGGTCGACGCGTCGCAGGGAGTGGAAGCTCAGACATTGGCCAACGCCCAATTGGCGGACAGCCAAGGCTTGAAAGTCATCCCCGTCATCAACAAGGTGGATTTGCCTAGCGCCGACGTGACTCGCGTTTCCAAGCAAATTGAGGATGTTCTGGCGATTCCTGCCGAGGATGCCTTGCTCGCAAGTGGCAAGAGCGGTTTGGGAGTCGAGGACATTCTGGAAGCCGTGGTGCAGCGCTTGCCCGAACCTCGTTGGACGGAAAACAAGAAGAGCAGGGCGCTTGTTTTCGATAGCCAGTACGATTCCTACAAGGGAGTTATATGCTATGTTCGGGTATTTTCTGGCAGCATCTCTCGACATTCCTCCATTGTTCTCATGAGCGACGGAAGGAAGACCGAAGTAAAGGATATCGGACGATTTTGCCCCCAACCCGTTCCAACCGAACAGTTGTCGGAAGGGGAGGTGGGTTACATCGTAACCGGCATCCGCGACGTTGCCGACATCAAGATCGGCGACACCATTACCTCCGCCCAAGACCCTGCTTCCGAAATGTTGCCGGGCTACAAGGAAGTTCGCCCAATGGTGTTCAGTGGTCTTTACCCACTCGATACCAACGACTACGAAAAACTGAAAAAAAGTGTTGGTAAGTTACGACTGAACGATGCCGCGTTTACTTACCAATCGGAAACTTCAGCGGCTCTAGGTTTTGGTTTTCGGTGTGGTTTTCTTGGTCTCCTTCACATGGAAATCATTCAAGAACGTTTACGGCGAGAATACGATCTGGACTTGATTTCGACCTATCCCAGCGTCGTTTACAAAGTTTGCCTCACCGACGGGACATTCAAAGAAATAGATAATCCACTTGAACTTCCCGACATAACCGAGATCGATCATATCGAGGAACCCACGATACTTGCTCGGATTCATGCTCCCAACGACAGTATCGGAGACATGCTTGCTCTCGTGAGCGAAAAGCGCGGCATCTGCAACAATACGGAAACCATCGACGAAACCCGCGTCATGCTCACCTGCTCCTTGCCCTTGAACGAAATCCTAGTGGACTTCAACGACCGCCTGAAAAGCATCACTCATGGTTACGGTTCCATGGATTACGACATGGCGGAATACCAGACTGCGAGCCTACAACGCATGGAAATCATGGTAAACGCCGAAACCGTGGACGCTTTTTCAACAATCGTTCACGTAGAAAAAGCCGAAGCTCGTGGGCGCGTACTTTGCGAAAAACTAAAGGAAATCCTACCTAGGCAAATGTTTAAAGTTGCCTTGCAAGCCGCGGTAGGTGGAAAAATCATTGCTAGAGAAACCATCTCGGCCATGCGCAAAGACGTTACCGCAAAATGCTATGGTGGAGACATCTCGCGTAAAAAAAAGCTACTGGAAAAGCAAAAGAAAGGGAAGAAACGGATGAAACAGATAGGGAGCGTAAGCATTCCACAAGAAGCCTTTGTGCAAATTCTCAAAAGCGGAAACTAAACTTCCGAAGCAACCACTTTTAATACATGACAAAATCTTCTAAAAACGAAAACAAACCCGTGACCAGATCCATGCGAAAGGGGGCCAAGGAAATCCTAAGATTGGGCCAGAAAGCTCTTTCGTACAGACGAGACCTTTTGCCCGCCGAGGAGGTCGAAAAGTTCGATGAGCGACTTGGCAGTCTGGATAAAGCGATACGTGAAAAGACCATCACCACTGCGGAATTGGAAGAAAAAGCAAAAGACGCCGACGAGATCATGGACAAATGCGGAGGAGACTATTACCACAAGAAAAGTTGGGTGGAAAACGTCGAGATGCTGCTCGTCGCCGCAATCGTGGTAATTGGAATCCGTAGTTTCTTCATTCAACCTTTCATCATCCCCACAAATTCGATGTATCCGACCTACAACGGGATGCAACCGCACCTGTACGAAGGCGAAGACCAACTACCCGGCATCGGCGGTCGAATCCTAGACAAACTGACTCTTGGAGCATCCCATCACCGTCTGGAGGCGGAATCGAATGGAGAATTGGTTCTGGTTCTTCAAAACAACGGCAGTTTTCGCTTTTCCACGGAAAATTTCCCAAATGGAAAATTCTTCGTATTTCCAAGTCCCGTCCGAGAATACGTTTTTGAAATCGGCGGCAAGAAGCATGTGCTTAACGTTCCCTCGGAATTCGATCTGGATACCATTCTGGCCCAGAAATTTGCCGGTATCGACGACTTGAGGGGACTTCCGCAAATTATTCCTCAACCACCTGGCTTGTATAACTCCGGCAGGTTGAGATTGAGCGATGATTCCTTTCAGACCGGTGACATCGTGCTTGCTTTTGACATCCTCCTCGGCGATGCGCTTTTCGTTGACCGTATGAGTTACAACTTCATTCGCCCCAAGTCGGGAGATCCAGCCGTATTCAAAACCAAGGGAATAGACGAGGTTAACGGGAAGTTGAATATTCCTACTCGATCCTCAATTGGTGAAGACAAATACTACATCAAAAGACTGGTAGGCGAACCAGGCGATGTAATGGAAATTCGCGTTCCCGACCCAATATTTACCAATGGAACCGATCTTCGTGGCGGCACTCCCGGAATCCTGTACAGGAACGGAAAACCAATTGAAGGCGTGGGAGCATTCAAAATGAATCGAGAACGCGTGGAAAACCTAGCCCAAAACCCACAGGCCGAAAACACCTCCAAATACCCAGGTTATAGAGCCGATGGCTTGCTTTCCAATAAATCTCCGCTCCGCGTGCCCAAGAAAACAGATCCGACGAACCCAACAGGTCAAAATTTCTTCTTGTCCATGGGGGACAATTCACCCAATAGTCTGGATGGACGGATGTGGGGTTTCGTTCCGGAAAAACAAATCGTAGGCCGAGCGTTATTCGTCTATTATCCGTTCACCAAGCATTGGGGACTTTCGAAGTAGGCATAGCCAAGGACTTCTTGAAATTCAAGGCTACGAATTTACGCTACATAGCGTATAAACAACACTTCATGTTAGCATGCAAGTCATTGTGGCCTAATTGTTTATGATTTCGACTATTCGCACAATATGCATTATGTCTAATTTAAACTATTCATGATTGCAGAGACCTTGACTACTGAAGTTTCGCCGGGTATTCCCCTCCCAAGTTGGCTAATGGAACGTTCGGCGGGACTTCTCCTCCACTTGTCTTCTCTCCCCGGAGAGTTCGGAATTGGAAATATGGGAAAGCCTTCCCAGGAATTGATCGACTTTCTATCGACAGCGGGATTCGGCCATTGGCAAATTTGCCCTGTAGGACCGACCAGTTTTGGCGATTCTCCTTACCAGTCGTTCTCATCCTTTGCGGGAAATCCATATTTTCTAGACTGGAATGTTCTCCTGGATGCCGGTCTAATTGACCAAGATGATCTTTTTGCACTGAGTTCTCTGCCTTCAGATTACGTTGCTTATGGTGACTTGTACGAAAGATTTTGGATTGTAGCTAGAAAGGCCGCCCTTCAGTTCGAAAGTAAACGACCGGAACTTGCGTTAATGTACGGCTCATACGAGGAATTTATTTCCGAAAAGAGCTCCTGGATCCAATCTTATGCCCTTTTTTGCGCTCTTAAGGCCGAAAATCAAAAAAAACCATGGTGGCTATGGCCCGAAGAACTGCGTACCTTCGATAAAGCCCGTCACCGTTTGAGCGATCCGAAACTTTCGGAAGAGATAAACCTACATTATTTTCTACAATACCTCTTTTTCGGTCAATGGAAAGCACTGCGCTCCTACGCATCTTCTCGAAAAATATCTATTCTTGGAGATCTTCCGATTTACGTAGCGCCCGATTGCGCGGACGTCTGGCAACGGCCGAACCTGTTCCAATTAGACATAACCACGGGATTGCCCTCTGCGGTAGCGGGAGTTCCGCCCGATTACTTCAATCCCGCCGGACAACTTTGGGGAAACCCACTCTATGACTGGGCAGCGCACAAAGCCGAAGAATATGCATGGTGGTTGGAAAGGTTGGCGGCCCAAAACGATTTGTTCGACGTGACAAGGATCGACCATTTTCGTGGGTTTCACGATTACTGGAGCATTCCCGCTGGACACGATAATGCCTGCAACGGCGTTTGGGAGTCGGGCCCTGGCATCGAGTTCTTCAAGACCGTCCGCGAACACTTCCCCACCCTACCTTTCCTCGCCGAAGACCTGGGATTGCTTAATGAGGGTGTTCACGCTCTCCGCAAGGCGACGAACCTACCGGGGATGGCCGTGCTTCAGTTCGCCTTCGATGGTGACCCCGCCAACCTTTACCTGCCTCACAACCTATCCAAGGACTTGGTTCTCTACACGGGAACGCACGATAACGACACTTCGCATGGTTGGTACGAATCATCAGACGAAGAGGTCCGAGGGAATTTCAGGAGTTATTTTAGTGTCTCCGGGCAAGACGCCCCGTGGGATCTTTTGCGAGCTGCCTATCGCACTGTATCCAATCTGGTAGTGATTCCGATGCAGGATGTACTCTCCCTAGGTTCGGAAGCTCGTTTGAATCGTCCCGGTCACGCATTCGGCAACTGGTCTTGGAGAATGACTGCAGAGCAACTGACTGCCCTTTTTGGAGATACTGCGACCTATCTTAGGGAGCAAGCCAAGTCCAGTGGCCGTCTCCCGCTTGCCGAAAAGGCGTAAAGCCGTACGAATGACTTCTTAACAAAGGTGAATTTTGCGTTTCCCTTGTAGGGATTACAGCCTTTACAATGCAAATCATGGAAAGCTTTCTCTCAACCACCGATCTTATCATCTTCTTTGGTTCACTCGCTGCCGTCATGGGCTTTGGTCTATGGGCCAGTCGACGGGGTGAAAGTTCCGAGGATTACTTCCTCGCCGGTCGAACCACCAGATGGTGGGGAGTGGCAGGCTCCATATTCGGCTCAAACGTATCCGCCAACCACATCGCGGGAATGATGGGCGTAGGCTATCTCGTGGGCTTTGCCCAGAGTCAATTCGAGATCACCGCCATCGCCGGACTGCTGCTGCTTTGCTATGGTTTCCTACCCGTTTATCGAAAGATGAACGTCTACACCCTGAGCGAATACTTGGGTAGACGCTACGACGACCGTAGTCGCATGGCTTTCGCCATCGTAATGATCGTTATCATGGTGGTCGTCCAGATGGTACCCGGATTTTACTTCGGCTCGCGTTCCGTCAACCGACTACTCCAAGGCGACACGGGCCGCAAGGCTGCAGCGGAGGCAGTCGTCGAAGCTAATGGATCTCTCTCCGAGATAAAGATCACTTCTGCCGGCAGAAAGTACTCATCGACGCCGAAGATCACCATTCAGGGACCCGAGAATTACAAGGGTATTGATGCCCAAGCCACTGCAGTCATCTCGGAGGATGGATCGATCAGCAGTATTTCTCTTTCCGGCATTGGATCCAATTACAATGCCACCGCCCCGCCAAAAGTCCTGATTCAGGGAGGGAATTCGAACAACCCGAACATAGCTCCCGGCGACATCGACCCCCAATACTACCAGCTCGGCATCATCATTATGGCGCTTGTTACAGGAGCATATGTCATATTTGGCGGTCTACGAGCGGTCATCGTGACCGACGTCATTCAGTCCATCCTTATGCTGGTCGGTGGGCTTACCGTGGCTTTCATCGTATTCGGATTACCCGAGGTCGGGGGGTGGTCGGGTATGCGGGCAATGGACGCTGCCGCCGCTCCGGATGCCCAGAAGATGCACCTCTACGAACCAAGCGATCACCCTAGCCTCCCTTGGACAGGCATGCTGAGCGGTCTCATGGTGCTTCACTTTTTCTATTGGGGTACCAATCAATTCATCGTGCAACGAGCCTTATCGGCTCGCACCGACAAGGAAGCGCGCATTGGGATTATAACCGCTGGTTTCTTCAAGTTGCTCATTCCGTTCTTTTCCATTGGAGTCGGCATCGCCGCCTACTATTTATTTAAGAAACAAGAGATGAACGTGGCCTCCGACGACGTGTTCATCACTTTACTCACGCAGTATGTTAAGCCCATTGGCTTCGGTGTGCTGGGATTAGTAGCCGCTGGGTTGATCGGGGCAATTCTCTCCACCGTCGACTCAATGCTTAATTCTGCCGCGACAATAATTACTTTCGACATCTACAAGAAATACGTCAACCCAAACGCCGATGAAAGAAAACTGGTATGGGTCGGTCGTATATGGATTGCCATCTTTATAGTTATCGCCGGACTCGTCTCCATTCTGATCATGGACCCGAACTCCAAGTCGCCTTTCTTCATCTACGTGGCGGCCAACCAGATGAAGTTGGTATCCGGTTTGGTCGTTGCTTTCTTAGTTGGAATGTTCTGGAAGCGAGCGACTGGAACCGGCGGCATTACGGCTATCCTGAGCGGTCTCTTCTTCTCCTTTGCTTTCGCCCCGCCCCAGGGAGCCCCTTGGCCTTCGCTCTACGAATTTACCTTCGCCAAAGTTCCTTGGATAGTCGAGATGTTCGGCACCAAGCTGAATTTCTTTCACGCCGCCTTTCTCGCTGCCATTATAGCTTTTGTGCTCCATATTTTGGTCAGTCTAAATACACAACCCGACGAGGAGAAAGGAAAGCTCACTTGGACAGAACTGGGTGGGCACGACCCCTCCGTCCTAAGGAAAGCAGGCATCAAGCTCTTGCTCTCCTTGGGACTCTATATTGTTCTTGCCCTGGCCATGGTCGGGGGGTGGATAGCCCCAATAGTGGCAGGGGCAGTAGCGGCTATTTGGACATGGTTTGTCTTTGCCGAGTTAGCCTTCGTTGCGGTGGTTCGCTCTCATGTTTCCGGGAAGCCAATCAGCCTATTCTCCGAAGACCGCTTCTGGGCCGGACTTCTGGCAGCTCTTGCCATCTTCATGATGTACTATTACTATTGATTTTGGCCTCGAGCGGAGACCTGTTCGAAAATCAGGTGAAAATTATAATGGCGAAAAGCGACCTAGACGTGAGAAGCTATTACCAATGATCTCGCCCGCCCTACTTACGACTCTCACCAAACTAAAGAACAATCGTCTCCTGTCCGGCGAGGCCAAGTCTGCCCTCGCTCCCTTTATCGGAAAGGCTGTCACACTACCACTCGCCTTAGTTTCTTCATCCCGCACCTTCGGCAATCCTTTCGATCCTGTTTACGACGATGGCCATACCCTTGTCTGCAGGCTCGAAGGCGAGGAAATCGAGGTCACCGTTCTTCTAGGATCCGAGGAAAACGATCGCGTCGAAGGTCTCGTCTCCGATGAGACATTTGAGACCAAACTCACCGTACTCGACTTCGACGCCCTTTACCAACGAGCCATCTTCGGACAGTTGCTGCCCCCCTCTTCAATTTCCGAAGAGCAGGAAGAGGTCATAGAGGAACCACAAACCCAAATCTCGACAGAATCTGAACCGCGTCCCGCGACATCTGTGGTGAGCGAATCTCCTTCTGTTTCCAAGCCTGATGAAATCCTCCTGCCCGAACCTGAGGAAATACCCCACCCCACGGACACCTCGGAGCATGAGCAACCGTCGCAAGAGGCAGAAATAGAGATTTCCACCGCTGTCGAGCCTCCCCCCCCCCAGCCAAGTCCTTCCACGGCGGACCATATTCCTGAAAAGAATCCCAAGGTGGAAACCTGCCCAAAGGGACACGGACCTCTTGAACCGATGGCGGGGAAAATGATTTGCTGGACCTGCGGTTGGCCCGAACAAAAGGAATCGGAACAAAAATCGACCCATTCCTTAAAATCCAACCGCTTGAAAAAGGACTTGGATTGGATTCGAAATAAGGGTCAAAAAGCTCAAGAAGAACGGTCAGTGAAGAAACCCAACGAGGAAAACAAAGGCTGTTCCGGTTGCCGGATCATTTTAGGGAGCTTATTCTTACTTATTAGCTTGGTGACCTGCAGCGGCGGTTCAGTTGGAGGTGGTTTTATTTTCTTACTTCTAGGGCTTGCCTGCTGTTGGCCACTTATGAAGAAATGGTTTGGCGAGAATTTAAGTGACTCTTAGTCCTAGAATAAATGAATGGTCGAGCCTACTTTTATAATTACGCCACCGACTCGGAGGAGTAACCAATTCAGCATCTCATGTCTCCGGATTTAGCGTTCGGATAGAAAGGCCCGCTCTCCTTCCCAAGAATCAACTCCCAAAAAAACAGGGCTTATTTCTTCCGATTGTTGGAAAGCTTGGCTTGCAACAAATCGTAATGAACGCGAGCTACTTGCCACATGTAGGTGCCACTGGCACGACCGAACTTGTTGGCTGCCGCGGCTCTAAGGTGCTTTAGGGCATCTTGATCCCTACCGTGCAATTCGTGAAAGATACCGACGTAAAGTTGGGCGTGAAAGAGGACACGTTCCTTGTAGTGATCGGGGAAGCCTCCCCCGTCGACCCTTCGGTATACTTCGTCTGGTTTTATATCTCCGGCATAGAGGGAATATACCCACGGATACGGTGGGCGATCCGTCTTTTCGTATTTGAGTAAACCTTTACGGGCTACCTCCATATTTTTCAGGCGCGTTTGCGACATGAATCGCCAGATGCCGTTTTCACGGTCGACGTTGTCGTAGTTGTGATAGATTTCGAACTGATGGGCCGCCTTGTCGAATCGGCTTAGGTAATAGTATGCGATGCCAAGCCTCCAGTGAGATACGTCCAGAGCAGGATTCAGCTCGATCATCTTTTCGTAGTCTTCGGCAGATCCCTTGAAATCACCAAGGAAAAGTCTGGCATCTCCTCTTAGTGAATAGGCATCTATTGCATTGGGCTGACCTACGATCCGAGCGCTGTTCGTCTTTTCCGCCTCTTCATACTTTTTTTCGATTGCCTGCAACTCGGCGGAAGGAATCGGATGGTCGGCCAAGGCCAGACTCGAAAACACCATGGTGAAAAGGGCGAGAAGCAACGAAGATATACTTTTCATAACTCGTCCTTGAATTTTGGCCCGACGACTGAACCGTTGACGTCCCACTCTTCGATCAATCCGAAGGAAATTCCATCCTTAACGAGGGTGCGTGACTTCAATTTACCATTTGGATGCTTCTCGATTGCGGCTCCAGTGAAGGGCTTCTCCGAGTCGATCTTGTACCATAGCTGATCTTTCCTCAGCTCGAGTTCGGTTTCCTGATTCGCGACGGGTTGCTCATCAGGATCGGTAACTGAGGGACTAGGTGTTTCGATATTTCCCATGCCACACTGGCTTGGAAGAAAGAAAATGAAGGAAATCACCGCTATGGCTGCAAAAATCCACCAAAAGAAAGGCGGAAGTGAGGAACGCGCTGCGGGGAAGTCTCCCGTGGGTTCGGGTGGAGCAGGAAACTTATCGTCGGCCATGTTTAGTGTAGATATTAGTTGGTGAGAGCGAACATCAAGACATTGGCACCGATTCGAGTATAAAAAGCATGAGCGAAATTGCTGATTTCCTCACCCGAATAATATTTGAAGATTCGCCATTTCCCAGTCGGTTCTTGTACCCACAAAGGTCTTTGCCCTGGCTCGGAATAAAGAATGTCTTTAAGCCCGTCCTCTCGCTTTACTTCATAGGTACCACCTTTGAAGGAAGCCAATTTTAGCTTTTCGTTGAAACCCTCGGAAGATTCACGGATACGAAAAGAAATAGGAGGAATCCAAGCCCCGAACTCATCCTTCCCCCACCCCATCGCGCATATTGGAGAGGCCAGAACCGCGATGCGCTCCTTGACCCGCAAACCGACGAAGGAATAAGTTCCCTGCGGCCATTTCTCCCGTTCGACAAAACTTAAGACGGTTTCGGGCAACTTTTTTTGGTTTGCTTGAATTTTGAGGTCCTTGTTGTCGGGAAGACCCTTGTAGAAACTTCGGAAGAGCTCGTGGTCCCTTTGTAACGGAACGAAGACCTTTTCAGGAAAAATATTGGAAAAGAGTTCTTTGACCTCGGGTCGTTCTTCCCAAGCAGCATAACTGTGACCAAGATCACTACCGAGGAAGGAGGCTTTGATTCCTGCATCCAGATAGAGAAAACCGCCTCTCTCCAAATACTCGCGAAGGGCTTGCTTTTCGCCGTCGGAAAACTCGAGATTAGGCTGTTCGTCGCAGTTTATATAGAGGATGGGGTTTTGCAAAAGTTGCTCGTCCTCGAGGGATTGAATGAAGAGAGGGTCCGTATCGAATCGGGCCGTGGTTTCCTCGTTCATGTGTCTGAGCAAGCTAGGCAAGGCATCAGGGTAGCGACGCAAAACATTATCACTACGAAGAAGTTGAACGATACGAATGGCATCGCGAGCAGGCGGAGCGGCTTCCAGTTCGGGCAATCCGAATGATGCCGCAAGCGCTGTAAATAGGTAAAAGGCGAGTCTCATTGGGTAATTCCTCTGCTTTTAAGTTCAGCCAAGGCAAGCGGTGTGATTGAATCAGTCGGGTGTTCACTCACAAATTTTCGGATGGTTTTGACCCCCTGCACAGGGTCACCGAGCAAACCATCCAAGGCGGCGCGCTTAATGACGTACTCCTCGTCCAGCAGAGAGTTGGACATTATTTTCAGCCAACCCGGTGCGCGGAGCGAGGCAAGTGCGCGAATAGTTTGGGCTCGCACGCCGGTGTCTTCATCGATCAAAAGATCGAACGCCACTTCTTCCGCCGCATTTTGCCGAGCCGATTGTAGGGAGCTTGCCGCAAAAGTTCTCACATCCACAAAATCGCTGGATACAAGCTGCTCCATGGTCTTGAGGTCAAAGTTTCGAGATCGAGCATTGAGGTTTGCCACAATGGCTCGGCGAACAGTCTTGTCGCGGTCAGCAAGAGCGGGCAACCAAACATCGGCTCGCCCCCAGCCATTGTCGAAAGTTAATAGGCGTTGCCAAGCAATCGTGCGAATCTTGGAACTGGTGTGTTCAGTCAATTCCCTGTAGATTTCAATGGCTTCATCGCCAAAAGCGGAAACAGCATATAGAATAGTCATCACCTGCGTCGAAGCACCGGCCACGCCGAGTAGGTAGTCGCCCACTGCTTGAATGACTTTGGGATCAACTTTTTCTCCGAGACGAGCAAGTTCTACGGCGGCCATCGACAAGACTGCGGGTTCCTCGTCAATCGTCATTTTGCGAAGAATCGCACGATAACCAGGATGCCGACGATTGGAGTCTCGGGCCACAGAAACCACTTTTTTTCGGACGCCTACGTCAGGATGCCGCGAAAGTTTCTCAACGCGACGAACCACCGTCTCGGAAGGAGTGGAACTCGGCACACGATTCAAAGCAGTAAGAAGAACCCCAAGATCGGAATCGGATAACAAACGATCGAGAACTTGAGCCGACAGAGGAAGTCTCAGCGCATAATGGTATTTCAGTATGTTCTGCCTAACGATGGCATCGGGATCGAAAAAAGCCTTTCTTGCGATCTCCAGCAAATCCGCCCTCAAGGTAGCCGGCGCAGCACGAGCTACGCGACGACCATTGATTTCTACGATCTCAAAGGAAGACCTGAAGAGTCCGATGGAAAGCCTGGGAATAAGAGCCGAAACTTCGCGTCGGACTTCAACGTCGGAATCACCTAACTTGGACAGAATTTTTTCGACAAGTGGCTTTTCGTGGATGTAAAAACCGTTCAGATAAAGCTCGGCCAAGGATACGATGGCAGCTCTCCTTACACGAGCAATCCTGTCGTCCAGAGCAAAGGTAAGGTAGGCTGCGGAAGCAGGACTGGGATACTTGCCTAATAGTCTGGCAGCTCCGGAACGAACATTTTCCTCGATGTGCCGTAAGTCGAGTCCGGCTTGATTGATGGTTTCCTGCGTGGAAGATCGAACTGGTTTGGGTGCCACGCTGGCGTTCGCCTCGGAAACGACGGAAGCATTTTCATCCGAAAGAAGAACGACGCTTAGATTTGGCGAAACCCGAACAGGCGCCTGCCAAGCCATCGCTTGACTGAGAGGAAGCAATCCGGCAAAGACAAATCCTTTTAGCAATTTGCTCATTGTAGTCCCGCCTGTCTGCGGAATACCCACTCTAAACCTGCGGCAAGAAAGAGAACAAGGAAGAAAATCCAGTTATCGGCGAGACTTACTCGTTCCACCCGCAAGGGAAGGTTCTCGGCCATTTTGGGTTCCCAACCAGAATCAAGTTCATCGATTTTCAAATAATCGCCTCCAGTTAATTTCGCTAGCATGCGAAGGTCGCGTTCGTTGTAGGATACGTCTATGCTTTCCTCACCTGTTTCAGCCACTCGTAAAAAGTTCTCTCTTTCCAAAGCTTCTCCATCTGGAAAAGAGAGAGAGTAAGTCACCTTGTACTCCCCCGGCGACCCGGGCAGAAAGGAACTCGCGTATCGACCTGCCACGGCACCTTCGGGATACAAATGCAGGGTCCGTTCGTAACCGTCCGGACCTTCTACCTTGGCCTCGACCAAGGCGTCATGGGAAGGCTCAAAGTCCGCCCCCAAAGTTTCGACAGCGAGGTCGACGGACTTTCCTCTTTCTCGCGGGCGATTTTCGTCTTCGATGCGCAACCTTTCCTCGCCGCCGGAACCAAGCCATTCCGCAAGAGCAGTCCAGAATTTCCGAAATTCCTTGCCGTCCTTCTCATCACGCAGAGGTCTTCGCCAGTCGTGAGGCGAACCCCAGTACCCTACCCGCCCCGCGCCATACGCTTGCAGAACGAGCACGGCCTTCCCATTTGCTCTTGAAACAACAACGCCCCGAGCGGCTGGATTTTTCTCGGTTACGAAAAAACCGGGAAGGCGACCCGGTAGAAACGGTTTCATCTTTCCGGCCTCATCCTCGGGTGCAAAAATCGGTTCATCCAAAGCAACAAGCGAGCGGTCCTCTTTTCCGAGAAATTCCTCCACTTCGCGAACCGGTGCGACGCCCCCAAGCTTTTCGCGAGCCAATTCCGCAGGTCCGAAGAGCAATAGTCCACCACCCCGCCTGTGGACGAATCGCTTCAATCCACCCACTACAGTGTCATTCAAATCACTGAAAACGGTGGCGTCCAGAATGACGGTGTCGAAGTCCATCCAGAACTCAGGGTCTTCGGGCAGTTCCGGCTTAAGGTCTTCTCCAAAGGCATGAAAAGTTTTCTCGCCCATTCGTATAAGGGCTCGAAAGTCAAAACGTTCGTCGGACGCCAAAGTTCTCTTGAGGAAAGGATAGAGCGGATGGACCCTATTTGAAAAGTATAAGGCGGTCACGACTTCGGGTGGCTGCACGAGTACCAGAAGCGAATCCGAATCATTCGAAGGGTCGCGATCGCCCAATGGCGGTTCCACCGTCAATCGATATCGAGCCGGGCCTGCCGCCTCGGGAATAATGGGAACGAAGTCCACACGTTTTTCCTCACCGGAATCTAAACTGACAATGGTTTCCAAAAGTTGCTTTTCGCCTTGTAGCAGGCGTACCTTAGTTGATGTTTTCTTGGCGAAATCATTACGAACCAAAGCACTAAGCTTCAGCTCCTCCTTCGCGATGGCTCGGGGAAGGCGATCGGCAAAACTAACGGAGACGTCGCCCGCGGCACGAGCTTCACCGACTCCAACCACGTTTACGGGAATCCCTCTCGCGCGAAAATCCTTGGCCACCTCCAAAGATGAGCTTCCCTGATTGTTGCGACCATCGGAAAACACAATGACAGCCGCTGGAACATCGGAGGCGTTAACTTTTGCAAGAGTCTCGCGGAGAGCTTCGCCCAGTGCAGTCTTATTGCCTGCCGAGGGACGGGTCCAAGCCGAGGGACGGAGTGTATCGGTTCTTTCGTCGAATCCGAACCCCTCCACCTTTTCGTGTCGCTGCCGGGCTCGGGAAATCCAGCTGTCAGGGGAAGAAGCGTCCAACGCCGATTTGATTTGATCTGCCCGAGATGGTCCATCCTTAAGGTCCTTTGTGAGCATACTTCCGGAAAGATCGGCCAAGGCGACCAAACGATAGCGTTCCGCATCAGGAGAAGTAGTTTCCCAGTAAGGTCTAAGAAGAAGAAATGCAAACAAGGCCAAGGCTACGGAACGCAGGGCGATGACCATTCGTCGGGTAGGATCCGTAGCGGATGCACGTAATCCGGAAAAGTGGTATATGGCGGAAGCAAGCAATAAAATGCCGGCAATACCCAACCACTCGGGAGGAGCGGGCCAATCGAAACCCATCTTAATTCCCTTCCGCGATACGACGGAAGTATTCTTCGACTTGCCGTTTGTACTTGCGCGGAGCAGCAGTCGTTTCGTGGTTGCGGCGCAGGCGTTCCTCGACGGCTTCCTTCCAGAAGAATTGCTCGACTAGTTCCAAAGCTTGAGCTACCGCGGCGGAAGCGGCGGAACGAGCCTGGCTAGGGTTTTCATCAATGGCGACTTGCTCGAAAAATTGAGTAAGGTTTCTTACGCGTTCATCGGATTCACCTCCTGGTAAATCACCTATAGCCTTGGCGAGTTCATCACTGCGTTCCTTAAGTTGTTCATCTCCCAAGCCGGGTAGTTGTCGTTGGGTATCTCGAAGTTTTTTAGCCAGTTCGGCGAGTGCTGCGTTACCTTGATTTTGAAGTTTTCTCTTAACGTCCGCCAGGTCTTCGGCAACATCCTCTAGTTCACCGGCAACCTTATCCTCCTCCCGTTTGGCTTGTGGGAAAGCTTCGTAAAGCAAGGCATTCGAGGCCCTTTTCCCGGATTTTTCGATACCCTTCCCACGAGCCTCACGAGCGGAGCGGAAAAGATCTTCGGTGGCGTTCTCGTTTAGATCGCGAAGGGCCATTCCCGCTTGCTCGATCTTGGACAGCAAATCTTTAGCTTCCTCGTTGATTCCGTCCTGCTCTCCCTTGAGAGGTTCGCCACTTCCGGCTCCGGCAGCTTCTGTCTTTTCAGCGTTTTCACGTTGGCGTTTGGCCAAGCCCTTGCCTTGGCTTTCGAGTTGGCCCAGCATATCAGCGGCGATCGAGGACATCTTGCCTTCGATTTCACTGATCGCATCGCTCAATGCCTCGGCAGCCAAGTCGCCATGTGGTTTGGCTTTCTGGGGATCATCTTTGCCAAGCTCGCCTTTGGAATCCTGCATTTCCTTACCGGCTCGGTCGAAGGATCTAACGTCGCCAATTCGACCCGACTTCCCGTAGAAGTCGTCACGCAACTCTTCGGTGTCTTCTTGTATTTCATCTTGTTCCTTGGCCAGTTCACGGTTCGGTTCGCCTTTGCGTCCGTTGCGGGATGCTCTTCCGATTTTCGAATTCAATTCGTTTTGACGTTCCTTGAGGTCTCGAGCCTGTTCGAGGGCTTCGCCCAATTGTTTCAACTCCTCTGCAGGATCGGATGGTTCACCTTGTTCTTCAGATGGTTCCTGCTTGTCCGCAGTCTCCTCTTGTTTTTCACCTTTTTTACCTTTCCCTTTGCTCTTCATCTTTTGCTGCTTGCGAATAAGCGCATACATCAAAACTAATTTGCGAAGAGTTTCCTCGGAAGGCTCTAGCGATTCCTTCAGTTCGTTGTCGCCTGCGAAGATTTCGGTCTGCTCGATATGAAAGGTAGCTTCGTTGAGAAGTTCCCCTAAGTCGATGCCGTCGACGGAAGGGAATTTTCCATCATTTTCGTCATAGACCTTTGTCATGCCATGCTTGAGACCAAGCGCATCTGCAGAAATGGCAATGGATCGTCGTTCCCGTTCTTCCCCCTCCTCGCCTAGGGCATCGTAAGTGGAACGAATGATTTGCTTAGTCTGATTAATGAAGTCGCGGATGGGAATTTCCTTTTGCTCGGCCGCCATATCACCACCATCGCCTTCGATTTCCTCACCTTCAGGAGGCAAAATTTCAATAAAGTAGATTTCAGACCGTGCTTGCTGACCCTCCGGTTCTTTGTTGTCGGTAACGGTGGCGTGATAGGAAACCACATCGCCGACAGCCAAACTCAATTCGCTAAGGTCAATAATGTAAGACAAAGTCTTTTCCCTTTCCACGGGATCCAGAAAGACATTGACCGATTCTTTTTTTCCACCGTGGGAAACGACGACCTCGGCTTTGGCGACCCCGTAATCGTCGGCGGCAAAGATTTCCATAAGCAACTGTCCGTCGGAGGGAACTTCAAGATCCTTGGCGGGCTCGGTGATCTCAACTACGGGAGGTTTGTCGGGAATTACGGAGAAGACGAATTCTTCATGTTCCACGGCATCACGCTGAGGGAAATCGGAATCCTTCAAGGCAAGACGTCCGGACCAATTCTGGCGGAGCACTCTATTGAGTTCGAAAAAACCTTCGTCATTGCAAGCGAGCTCGCTGCTGGAATTGACCTCGGAGAGAATGTGAGCGACGACGTGCGGCGGAGTCGAGGCGACCTGCAAAGACAACTCGATGTGACTGCCCTCGGGTACTCGCCGCTGACCAAATCCGACTTCCTCGAAGGCATCCAGCCCCGTGTAGGAGGGAGGAGTAATGCCCCAACGAGCCTCTTCCAACACGGGAGGGTCAAAGGGATTGAGTTTTTGCCAATCTCCCTCAATGGAGAGGGTGACTATCCTGTAGATAAAAGGTTCCGCCAAACCCGGAACGACATATTCGAAACGGCCAAGAGTGGTAGTCTCGAGCATTTCAAGACGCTCGACCTTACCGTTCTCCTCGAACTCGATGAATGCATTCTTTTTACCGCGGTGTCCCCGGGTGACGTCGGCAAACACGGAGACGTCGGTACCGCGAGAAAATTCATAGGAAGCAGGATGTTCCTTCGCTCTGGTCTCCCCCGTTTTCGTGGTGAATACCGAAAGTCCAGGTTCATCCAACAAAGAGTCAAAGGTCTTTTGCAGAGGGCTTCGTTCAAAACTCCATGCCGTAAGAAGACTGCCCGCTAGTAAGCCTGCCACAACTGCGCTCCAAAAACGACCACTCGGACGGGCGCCGCGTTCCCAAGATATCGTTTCCGCTCGTTGCTCCGCCTTCTCCAAGACCCGGCGCTCCATGTAGGTATACTCTTCACGATCACGGTCGTGAAGGTCCACGGCGCAGTTAAGGAGATCCATCAGCTGAGGATTACCCTTCTCTACATCGATCGCTACCTGCTCAGGATTTGGCCGAGCCGACCAAGCCCGCCATGAAAGGAGAAGAAAAACCAAAGCAGTTAATCCAAGGGCAACAAAGACGTATTTGACCGCTTGGGATTCAAGAATAGGAAAAGCCGCATCGTAAGCATCAAGCAATAGAGCCAAACCCGGCCATGTAACGAATGCCGCAGCCAAAGCAACGGTCATTCTGGAAAAAGCCACTAACCGAGCTTCTCTGCGAAGAATGTTAAGAAATTCAGGCATTTACCGTTTCCTTTTGAAGTGCTGTTGTTCTACGTGGCCTAGACCAAAGATACTCAACAATAAAAAGAATCACCGCCGCTATTGCAAACCACAACCACAGGGACTTGCTATCTTCTTCGTCGAGATCTTCGCCGGCAGTGAGCACCTTGCGTGAAATGGATCCTGCTCCAAGGCTTTCTCTGGTTTCAACCGGTTCCATAACCTCGGCAATGCTTTCGGAGGGAGCGAGGGCAACTTCCACAAAGCGGTCCCGAAAACGAAACGTTCCCGGCTTTTCAGCGCGAAAAGTCTCCTCGCCGTCCACCAAGGTTTCGCCGGATTCCAAGCGCGGCCAAGACCGGTCGATCACACCCTTGGAACCACGAACGAGCTCCATGAGCAGCGGCAGGAAACTATTTCTCATGGGAAGATCCGTCCACCTGACATTTAGGCGATAAGGGAAAAAAGTGAGTTTGCCCCCCTCCGGAGAAATGCGCTGAACAACAAAGGGGTTGCCTTCCGTGGACTGAAGTGGCGTGGAAACTCCCTCAGCCTTCGCAGGTCGGACGAGACCGTACCTGTAAACACCAGTCAAATAAAGGTCTCGAGCGGCTTTACCTGAAAAGGTTTTGGCCAAGTGAGAGCCAGGTTCTAAGGCCGAGATTCGGAACGGTTCACGAGTAGCGCCGGCACCACCTACCACCCGAACGAATCCGAGATCGAGAAGATCGGCATTACGTAATGTCGAAACAGAAGCGGCAAAAGGCTCCGAAGGGGTCACGATTACAAAACCGCCGCCTTTGACGTAGGTCCTTAATGTGTCCTCAAGCTTTTCTTCGGCAAACCATGACCCTATTCCGGTCACGATGAGCAAGTCCAGTTCGCTCGTAAGGTCACCGATTCGGAGCCCATCGGCATTTTCCTGAACGGAAAGCCAGCGGTTCCACCCGTTATCTCCGGCGCTCTCGATGGCCACTTTGAGAAATTCTCGCTCCTCGATGGTTTCTTCTGTTTCGTTCGTCGAACTCCAAAATCCGAATCTCCTGGGCGGAGGAGCTTTCAGCCAAAGATGGCGAATATTGTCCAGGGCTAGCTCGTCTTCAACCATTAGTTTGAGGATGGCAGAAGCGAAATCTCCTTCGGGTAGAATGAATTGAGCTTGAGTAGCACCATTCGCTGGAACAGAGATTGGCTTTTCTTCACGAATTTCACCGCCAGCTTCAATTGAGATAGTGGTCTCGAACGGTTCGTTGGAAGAATTACGAACCACAGCCCATGCCCTCACTTTGCCGGGACCGGCGGGAGCAGCCTTGGCCTCGGCGAGCGAGAGGTTTCCCTCACGTTTCATCCCAACCTTTCTGGAATGACCCACGGGGAGGAGGTCTACCGTTATCCCTTCCTCGTCGAGACGACGGTAAGTGGCCTGCCAGTCCGAACGCTGAAAGTCGGATACTAAAACTAAATTTCGTTCCTTAGCCCCGGAAGAAAAAAGCTTTGCAGCTCGATCAATACCTGACTGCGGGTTGCCACTCCCATAACCAGTTGTGGCTTGTGAAATGGCACTTCGTACAAGGCCGACCTCCTCGGTCGGAGCGATTTCCGCCATTACGCCGGAACCGAAACCGACGTAACCTACTTGACCCTCGATGTTCTCGAGAAGTGCATCGAGCCTGTTCTTTGCCTCGGATAGACCGGTCCAACCAGACATACTCGGAGAAAGATCCAGAGCGATTACTGTTTCACGTCCTACTTTGGTGGCAGCAGGTGGAGATGATTCTTTCCAATAAGGATCGGCAAAGAGGCAGGCCAAGACCCCAAAAAGCATGATCCTAGCCAGTAAAAGCAGCCAATCGGTTGGCGTTTTTCGACCTGTTCTGGGAATACGAGCAGGCTTGATGAAACGCAGAGAGGGGAAGAGGAATCTATTAGTAACCTGCCTGTACGCCATATGAGCAATGACGGGCAAGGCCAAGGCAGCAAAAGCCCAGAGGGCCATTGGTTGCACGAAGGTCAGCATATGAGAAAAAGATTTAAAACCTTAGAAATGTAAGCGTCGTAGAGCCCGTACTTTGCCTTCATGCCAACCTCTCTACGCTCAAAGTGATCCGTAGCGCATACAGAGAAAACGATGTAGCGCGTGTCCGAGATGCGCATCCGTCGTAAGGCTTTCGAACTCTACGTTGACTAATGCGAGATTGTCGTTCAGGCGATCGAGAAAGTCGTTCATACCGGCCTTATAATCCTTTCTTATGGCTGGAGGAGAGGTAGAGATTTCATGCGCCCCCTCCATCTCGGAAAATCGAAGAGCCTCAGAGTTAGGAAGGTCAAGCTCGTCGGGATCGAGGGTTTGCAGGCAAAGACATTCATAGCGGGCGGAAGTGGCGAATCGCAAATGCTCAGGCAATTCCTCTTCCGCTTCCAGAAAATCAGACAAAAAAACAACGAGACTTTTTCCCGGAAGACCTGTGGAAAGAGTATCCCAACTGCTTCGGTGATCATTTACTCCTTCTGCTTCAAGGCCCGCGAGCGCGGTGAAAATTCGGTTGAGATGTCCGCTGCCGCTTCTGGGCTGAAGCCATTCCTTCGCCTCATCGGAATACGCGAAAAGGCCCACGCGATCCCCTTGCCTATTGGCAATGTAGGCAAAGCAAGCGGCCAACATGCAGGCGTAGCGAAGCTTACTACAGGGAGACCTAGAGCCTTGATATCCCATTGAGGCACTGGTATCCAGAACAAGATAACAAGTTAGGTTGGTGTCCTCTTGAAAGCTTTTGGAAACAAGCTCACCTCGTTTGGCGTAGACCTTCCAATCAACCAGCTTCAAGTCGTCCCCGGATGAGTATTCGCGATACTGAAAGAATTCGCTGCCGCGACCGTGCCTTTGGCTGCGATGCATGCCCGGTAAAGCTCCGTCAACGACGATACGGGTAAGTAAGGAGTAATCCTCGATGGACGCCAGATGAACGGGGTCCAACAGTTCCGTCTCGACGGGCATCCAGTCTAGACGGATTCGGGAACTTGTTCGAGCAAACGATCGATGACGTCATCCGAACTGATGCCTTCGGATTCAGCAAGAAAGCTGGTCAAGACTCTGTGTCGGAGGGCCGGCTTCGCCATTACTCGTACGTCTTCACAAGATACGTTGGGCCTTTCTGCGAGCAATGCTCGTGCCTTCCCGGCAAGGATCAAGGCTTGCGAACCACGGGAACCCGCTCCCCACTTTATACGCTTCTTAACCCATTCGTCTGTGTCGGCCAAAGTCGGACGCGATGCAGCGGCCAAGCGAACGGCGTAGGAAACAACGTTTTTGGATGCCGGCAGTTCGCGAGTAAGAGACTGCAAGGTTTGGATGTCGTCACCATCGAGAATGGATTCAGCACCTTCTTTCGGAGCGCCGGTCGTGTTCGAAACCATACGGATTTCTTCATCGATCGGGAGGTAATCGATAATCGGATTGAGAAGAAAACGGTCGAGCTGAGCCTCAGGCAGAGGATAGGTACCTTCGAGTTCGATGGGATTTTGCGTAGCCAGGACAAAGAAAGGCTGCTCCAAAGGTCTAGTAGTGCCTGATACCGTGACTTGCCTTTCTTCCATGGCCTCGAGCAAGGATGCCTGAGTCTTGGGAGGCGTACGGTTTATTTCGTCGGCCAGGACTACATTGGCGAAAATAGGCCCCAGAGAGAAACGAAAAGCTTTTTTGCCCGTTTCGGGATCCTCGTCCACGATTTCGGACCCCACGACGTCGGCGGGCATCAAGTCGGGCGTGAACTGAATTCGCTTGAAAGAAAGGTCCAATGCATCGGCGACGGTCTTCACCAGTAATGTCTTTCCCAGACCAGGGATACCCGTCAAGAGGCAGTGACCGCGAGCCAAAAGGCTCACGAGAAGCTGCTCGATGACATCGTCTTGCCCAATAATCACCTTGTGAATTTCATCAAGGAGACGTTGGTGAGTTTCCTTGAGGCGTTTAAGTGCAGTCTCGGCAGTTGCTGAATCGGTCATTTATACAAAACTACGGATAGTTTCCGGATTAAAAAGTTATTAAAGCATTTGCGCCGGAATTCCCCGGAACCTTCAAACCTAAAATAGATGGAAATGCACCTTAGTAGCTTTGCCCCGTTAAGGACAAGAGGCGATCCCATTCGCCTACGAACTTTTCCAGATGTGATTTGCCGCCCTCGATTTCCTCCTCAAGAAGTTCACGAACAAGGTTTTGTTCGCGAATGTAAGCATCGCTAGAAAGCAATCCCGAGAAGTGAGCCACCCTAGCCCAAAGCAAGTGGGTGGTAAAGGCGTCGAATTCATTATACTCGACGATTTCGGACAAACCTCCATCCAACCATATGTCAGCAACGGACCCACCACTAACGTCGATTTTACCCGGAATCCCACTGAGAGTCGCAGCTTGATGCAGTGAGGGACGGTCACGAAACTGCCCGAGAGAATCCGCTAAATCGACGCTGTAGGTACTGTTTCTTGCATCAAAATAGTCGACGCCCTCCCATGGTTTGCTCGGTCGGTCCGAAAAACCGAATCCGGGCAAGCCGTTGACAATGGCACGTTGAACGATGATCGGAACATCTGCTTGGGCCGAATTATAGCCGACAAGTTGTGGCTTTCTTCGACCTACGGATTTCATGAATGCAATGAGGATGGATTTCTCCTCCACCTTACTCGCATCTGAGCAATCCGCAGGAAGGGAAACCAGTTTTAGGGTAGGTTCTCCACCCGGCGGGCTTTCTCGAAGAATTCCGGCCAAGGACACGATCCGGCAAAGAATGGTCTTCAGGTACGGTTGTAAGTCCGGATCCTTACTGCCCGCTCTCTCTCTGGCTGCGGCCCAAAGGGACTCGCATGCCGCTCTGGCATCCTCCCCGGGACCATTGGCAGGAGCGGCATCATAGAGAATTTCACCCGCCTTTGGGTCAGGAATCCACTCCACGTCAAAGGAGAAAACTGAGTTGGCAATATTTTTCAGCATAAGGTGATTCTCCTTTCAAGAGTTGTTAAGCTACTGACGTTGAGGCAGCGAAAAAATGTTCAGCCTTTTCGAAGCCTTCAGGAATTGTAATTATTTCCGCCCTCTCTTCATCGACGAGCAACGTGTGTTCGAAGTGAGCCGATGGCATACCGTCTACCGCCAAAGCGGTCCATCCGTCTTCAGCCATCTTAACCTTTGAACTTTTGGTGTTCACCATGGGCTCGATGCATACAGCCATGCCTTTTTTCAATCTGGGACCGGAACCCGCTTGGCCATAGTTTGGGATTTGAGGGTCTTCGTGAAGTGTCTTGCCAACCCCGTGTCCCACGAAATTCGTTATTACCGCAAAGCCTGCATCTTCGACGTGGTTCTGGACTGCCCTGGAAACATCCCCCACCCTGTTTTTGTGAACGGCTTGATCGATCCCGAGGAAAAGGGACTCTTCGGTGATTCGCATCAAACGTTCCACGTCAGGGGAAACTTTTCCTACGGGCACCGTTCGACAATTATCGCCAATGTAACCATCACAAGAGATGCACACGTCCACGGAGATAATGTCCCCCGACTCCAGCCTTCTTTCGGGCAAGCCAATACCGTGAACAATTTCCTCGTTGACAGACAAACAAGTATAACAAGGAAAAACCTTGGAACCGGCTCTGTAGCCCCTGCAGGCGCTTGTGACACCCACTTCCTTCATCAGTTTCCCCCCGGCTTCATCCAAATCCAAAGTGGAAATCCCCGCTTCCACCATGGCGCACAACTTGTGCAACACAGTAGCAGCGGCTCGTCCGGCTTCGCGCATTTTTTCCTTTTGCTTAAAAGTCTTGCAGATCACGGAATCGTTAAAACACGGTAAAAGTAAAACCGAGCAATCCTAAAGGGAATCTTTCGATAGAAAGGTTTGGGGTTTACTGCCCTGCCAATGCCCCAAAAGGATGGCTCCTATCAAGAGCTGCAGCATGTGATAGACTATCAAAGGAAACAGCAGAAAAAACAGTCTGGGATGTTCAAGCCCAAAAAGCAACTGGCCCATAGGCAAGCCCACGGCCAAGGATTTTTGTGAGGAGCAAAAGAAGGCGGGCAGTCGCCTATTTCGTTCAAATCCCAATAGCCCCGACAATCCCCATGTAGAGCACTTAACCCAGACAAGCAATATAGTCGCCCACACCAGCACCTCCCAGTCAATTGCCACCGAGCCATTGCCTGACCCAAGGAAACCTTGGCAGAAACCAGCATAGGCGATGAAGAGTACGCAACCATAGGAGAGATTACGCAGGGATCGTTTGTGACGAGCAGAAGTTTGATTACCGAGGATTCTGCGAAACCAGAGACCTACGCAAAGCGGTGTAAGTATGAGTCCAAGCAACTTCGCAAGGAATTCGCTGAAAAAACTATCGGAAGATTCTTTAACCATGGTGATACCCTCAATCGGGAAAACAAAAAAGGCGCACCACAAGGGCACTGCAATTATCCCCAAGAGATTGGAAAGCGTAGCGTTGAAAGTTGCGGCAACTGAATCTCCACCCGAAACCGAAGTGTAAACTATAGCGGTCGAAATGGTTGTGGGGAGGATTGCGAGGAATAGGAATCCGGGAGCCCATGGAGCTGAAATCATCTCCGAGACAACTAACCCTAAGATTGCCAAAGGAAACAAGACGAAGGAAAAAAATTGTATGAAAAGATGAAGTCGCCAGTCACCTAATCCTTGCCGTAATTGGCCCAGAGGCAGATTAATACCTTGTAATAAAAAGATTAAGGCCACGGCTGCCATTGTCGTAACTTCAGGCTTCAACAGCCCTTCCGGTTTTCCACCCTCGGGCCAGTACCAAGCGAGAGCCAAGGCTCCTAGAAGCCCGAATGTAAAACCCTGTCCTTTAGGAAAGACTCGCATGATTTGAAGATTTCCTGTTTTTGAAGCCATCCCCTTTCTTGCGCAATTATAAGTTTCTACCAATAGAGAAAAAGGATAACAATTTTCATTCACTTTAACAATGTCGACTGTTCGAGCCATAACTTTTGATGCCGCAGGCACGCTCATGCGGCCTTGGCCTTCCGTAGGGAACGTCTATGCGGACGCCGCTCGATGCCGAGGTTATGCAGCCGAAGACCGCGAGATAAACGAGCGCTTCCATCGCGTTTTTTCCGAGATGCAGTCTAACAAGGGCACACTCGATGTAGACGAAAGGGCTTTCTGGCGTATGATCGTGGGGCGCACCTTCGAAGGATTCTGCCCAAAAGAAATTCACGATTCCCTGTTCGAGGAACTCTGGGAAACTTTTGCCGAGGGAAAATGCTGGCGGCTTGCCGACGGAGTAGTCGACACCCTTAAAGTTCTTTTGTCGCGTGGCTATCGTCTGGCAGTACTTTCGAACAACGATTCCCGTCTTCGTCTCGTTCTTCGCGACCTTGGTTTAAGCGGACTATTTGAAGAACTGTTTATTTCCTCCGAGATTGGTTTTGAAAAACCTTCGAAGAAAATTTTTCAAGAGGTGGAACGAGTGCTGGGAACCACATCCAAGGATATGTGTCATCTTGGAGACAGCTATTCTAGGGATGTACAAGGTGCCTTGTCAGCGGGTTGGCGCAGCGTACTTTATTCTGAGAAGGAACATGAATCGCCCAAGAACATACTAAGAATAGAGAGTTTTCGAGAACTTCTCGATCTTTTGCCATGAAGGAGATTGAGGTTCTTGATGCGCTGGCTAGCTTGTCTCATTTGGATGGGCCGTTGATGGTCGGCACCGAGCAAGGAAGAGGGTTCGTCGCCTATCTCGACTTTGCAGAAACCTTGACCCTGGATTCGATCAATAGTTCAGAGCAAATCGGCAAGCTGGCTGAAACGGTTTCACCCTCGGGGTTGTCCTTTTCCGGTTGGGTAGGATTCTTCGGATACGAATTCCTAGCCAAACATGCAGGTATTCAGCTTAGGGCTGACCGCGACATTTCGGTTCCGGAGGGTTTTTTCGGCCGCCCGCAAACGATCTTACGCTTGAGGGAGAGTCTTATAACCATAGAGTCAACTCTACCTGATCGCGAAGAGGAACTAGCCTCAAGTTTGTTAAATCCTATGGTTCCGACCCCCTCGGCGAATTCCGTAGAGATCATTTGCAACCTTTCCTTCGAAGATTATCAGAAGGTATTCGCCACTGCTCGAAATGCCATTCTCGACGGGGAGACCTACCAGATAAAGATTTCCCAGCGTCACGAAGCCCGAATCTCGATCGATCCCATCGACGCCTTTCGCCGTCTTCACGCCGCGAATCCTTCTCCGGAAGCTTTCTTGATTCGCCAACCTGAATTTGCAATCGTCAGTTGTTCCCCTGAAACGGTAATCGATAAAACGGACGATAAAATCGTAACTCGCCCCATCGGCGGAACTCACGAACGGAAATCCGGTATTTGCGACAGCGAAGCAATCGCCCGTTTTCTTGGTGATTCCAAAGAAGTAACCGAGCACAACATGCTGGTCGACCTCCAACGAAACGACCTTTCCGCAGTCTGTGAACCCGGAAGCGTCCGGATAGCTCGGTTTCGAGAAGTGGAGACCTATGCCCACCTCTTTCACCTCGTGTCCACGATCGAGGGACGGCTTCGTTCCGATTGTGATCTTGCAGACCTCCTTCGAGCCATGCTTCCGGGAGGAACCATCACGGGATGCCCAAAGATTCGTACGATCGAAATCATCGACTCGCTCGAACCCTCTTTTCGAGGGCCATACACAGGGAGCTTTGGCACTATTGGAGACGATGGTTCGATTCGACTCAATCTCATCATTCGGGCTCTCTTGATTCTAGAAGATCGTTGCTTTGCCCAAGCGGGCGGCGGCATAGTCGTGAATTCCTCTCCGAAATACGAATACAACGAAAACGGAGTAAAGGCACGTGCCCTGCTTGACCTGTTGCGATGATCCTCCTCGTTGACCACAAGGACTCCTTCACCCGAAATCTCGAGCATCTGCTCTCAGACTTTGAGGAAGTCGTGGTGCTCGATCGTCTCGAGGCTTCCGAAGTAGCAAATTCAGAAGAATCGAGGATGGTCGTTTTTTCACCCGGCCCCGGAAAGCCCGCAGACTATCCGGAGACTCAGGCGCTTTATCACCAACTGCGTGGTAAAAAACCAATCCTTGGGGTTTGCCTGGGCTTTCAGCTTATCCTTGAGGAGGAAGGGGCTCACATCGTTCGACAACCGCAAGTCCTCCATGGAGTGAAAACCGAAATCGAAACAGATCCCGAATCCGTCACCTATGCCGGTATCGAGCCCCCCGTAAAGGTCGGTCGCTACCACTCGCTTCAAGTCGAATCAGCAAGCCTTTCACTTTTGCCGACGGGCATTCGGACCACTGCTCGCGATCGCGTCCGCAACGTTCCCCTATCCTTCGAGGATTGCGAAAGACACCTCTTCGGCATGCAATACCATCCCGAATCTTTTCTTACTAGTCATGGTCAAGCCATTCTCGCCAACGTCATCCGCTATTGCATGGGATAGGGACGGTGCTTCCGTCACTCCTCCGCAACCTTGGGGTTGCAAGGGAGCCTTCACTACTATTCGAGTGGAAGGTGCCTCGCCCACCCCTCTTTTCCTCCATGCTCACCTCGCTCGCTTGGAGGAATCCGCATGCCTGCTCGAGATAAAGGCCATCGTTTCCCAAGTACAGATTCGCAAACATATAGAGACCTTCCTTCACTCGACACAATTCCCCACGCCATTCCTCGTTCGCGTTTGCCTCCACGAGGATTGCCTCGCTCTCTATGCCCGACCGGCCAACCCGACCGATCCCGAGCTGTCCGCGAGGATACTCCGGCACCTTCGACCGGTGCCCGAAGCAAAGTCAACTTTCGACAAGGAATTGTACGGACGCCTTGGTGAACTAGACATTGGAAAGGAAGATTTTCTAATCGTTCATCCGACTGACGACCGAGTCCTAGAAAGCGCGACCTCAAACCTCCTCTTCGCCCAAGACAACTATCTCGTTGTTCCCGAGGAAGACATTCTTCCGGGCATCGTTCTTTCCCAACTTCTTTTAAGTAAAAACACCTTCGAGATCGAACGACGTTCACCAACTCTCGACGAACTCGTCGACTTTAATGAAATTATCCTCTGTGGTTCCGGTCGCGAGGTCGTCTCTCTCGCAACCATTCCTGAAGTCCGTTGGCAACGCTCTTCCCAAAAAAACCTATTGAAACTCCAAAAAACCTTCGAAACAGTTAAAGTTGGAGAATGAAACAACATAATTTCAACGGACAAGACTTTCGCATACGGTATCCAGCCGTCATGGGAATCCTGAACGTAACACCCGATTCATTTAGCGATGGTGGTCGACACCTAGAGGTTGCCAAGGCAGTCGATAGAGTTTGGCAAATGCTTGAGGAAGGAGCCCAATTCATCGACGTCGGAGGCGAGAGCACTCGTCCGGGCAGTGACTCAGTTTCCGTTGACGAGGAACTTCGTCGGATCATGCCTGTGATCGAAGCTCTACCATCGGACGAGTGTGTCATCTCCATAGACACCACCAAACCTGATGTAGCCCGAGCCGCCCTAGAGGCGGGAGCCCATGTCGTCAACGATGTATCGAGCGGGTCCGACACCACCCTCTTCGACCTCGCTGAACGCCATCAAGCAGGGTATGTCCTAATGCACGCCCAAGGCTTGCCCAAGACCATGCAGAACGCTCCCGCCTACGACGACGTAACAGGCGAGGTTCTAGCCTTCTTCAAAGGGCAAGCAAAACGTCTCGCCGACAAAAAGTTACCCAAGGTATGGATGGACCCCGGAATCGGCTTTGGCAAGGCCCTCGATCACAACCTCGCCCTCATACAAAACCTCGACGCCCTGTGCGACGATCGCTGGGGCATTCTTATAGGGGCATCCAGAAAATCATGGATAGACCATCTATGCGGTGCTCCTAACCCCAAGGACCGCTTGGGCGGTTCACTCGCAGCCGCTATCGAAAGTGCTCGTAAGGGCGCCGAAGTCATCAGAGTTCACAATGTCCGAGAAACCGTACAGGCATTGGAAGTCATCAACACCTTGAATGGACCATTTTCTTAGTATTTGCTTTTGCCTTTTTCGTCCACCGACATTCAGTTAAACTATTTGAAAAACATGGGAAGCATTCAATTGAAAGGAATCGAGGTGATGGCTCGAATTGGTCTGCTGGAGGAGGAACTGCTTGCCCCGCAGGATCTAATCGTCACGGTCGAACTTGAGTACAATTTCGAGAAGGTACGGAAAACCGACGAATTGTCGGACGGCATCGACTATCGCGAAGTGATTGCTTTCATTAAGAAGTTTGCCACTGCCTATGATGGCAAGATGCTGGAGCGATTCGCTCAAGTGCTCGCAGAAAGCTTAAGAGAAGCGTTTCCCGTAAGCAAGGTTGGGCTCAGCGTTGAAAAGCCTCGATATACAGGTAAATTAGGTCTTCGTGAAATCAAGGTGCAGGTTGAAACTTGAAGCTTTCGTTGGATTGGGGGCGAACCTTGGGAATCCTCGGAGGACTTTCGGGAAGGCTTTGGATTTGGTTTCCGTATTTGGAGATGTAATTGCCGTTTCACGCCTATATCGTTCGTCGCCTTACGGTTTTCAAGACCAACCCGACTTCGTGAATGCGGTAGCCAAAATCCTTACGGAACTTTCTCCTCCAGACTTCCTTCGCCAATTGCACGGGGTCGAAGATGCTCTAGGAAAAGAGGTGATTCACGCAAATGGTCCTCGTATGATCGATCTCGATCTGCTCCTGCACGGTGACATGATCATAGAAAGCGAACAGCTCTCGCTCCCTCATCCCCGAATTCCCGAACGCGACTTCGTTCTAGTGCCATTGGTTGAGATTGCTCCCGATCATTGCCACCCGGTTACCGGCGAAAGAGTGAGCGACATGCTTCAGAATCTTGAAAACCGTCATCTCTTAGACCATCCCGAAGATTGGTTGCCCGATATATTGAGTTTGAAAGGAGATATTACCAGCTAGCAAGTTTTCAAGAATGAATCACTCAAGGAAAAATGATGTTGCATTTGAGACAAATTCTCTTGCGCGCTCTCAGAGACGATATTTAAATTTGAATGATTCATAGATAATTTGTCCAACGATTGAATTATAATGAATAAATTATTCTATAACATCCTCATAGCGCAGAAGAGAAAATGATGTTTAATTTTTAGAAGAACGATACAAACTTCATGAACAAATTCTACCTTCTTGGTATTCTATCGATTTCTCTCAGTTTGGGATTGTCCGGAAAAATCCCGGAATTGATAAAGTTCAATCGAGACGTACAGCCGATCCTGTCCGGCAAGTGCTACCATTGTCACGGCCCGTCGGAAAAATCAAGGAAAGCGAAACTGCGACTAGACATCCAAGAGTCGGCATTTGACGACAGAGACGGTATTCGTGCCATTGTGGCGGGAGATTTGGGAAAAAGCGAGCTATGGCATCGCGTGCTTTCCAAGGATCCCGACGAAGTAATGCCTCCACCCGAAAGCAAGAAAGATCTAAGCGAGCGTGAAATCACCATCTTAAGGAAATGGATTGAGCAAGGAGCCAAGTGGGAGGGGCATTGGTCGTTCGTTTCCTTGAAGAAGCCTGAGCTGCCCAAAGTGAAAAATGTCAGTTGGCCAATCAATCCTCTAGATCATTTCATTCTCGCCACTCTGGAGAAGAATGATCTGCAACCCTCTGCGGAGGCTGACCGCAGAACTTTGATTCGACGACTCAGTTTCGATCTCACCGGACTCCCGCCCACACCCGAGGAGGTTCAGGCGTTTTTGAATAACAAGTCCGACCATGCCTATGAGGCTCTAGTCGATCGCCTACTTGATTCGGAGGCATACGCGGAAAGAATGTCCCTTGTCTGGATGGATGCCGCCCGCTATGGAGACACCTCGGTATTTCACGATGATGGCCCGAGAACCATGTGGCCGTGGAGAGATTGGGTGCTTCGGGCTTACCGAGACAACATGCCTTTCGACCAATTCACTATTGAGCAATTGGCCGGCGACCTCCTGCCGGAAGCTACCACGCAACAAAAGATAGCATCAGGGTTTAACCGCAATCATGCCACGACCGACGAAGGAGGAGTCATCGCGGAGGAGTTTCGAGTGGAATACGTGGTAGATCGGGTAAAGACCACAGGCAACGTCTGGATGGGGTTGACCATGGAATGCGCCCAGTGCCACTCACACAAGTACGACCCCATTTCGCAAAAGGAATACTACCAGTTCTATGCCTTCTACAACAATAACGCCGACCCCGGAATGCAGACTCGAAGAGGAAACCAGGCTCCGGTAGTGAATGTCGGCAACCCTGATGACGACAAGAAGAAAGCTGTAATCGAGATACAGGGCAAAGAACTGGCCAAGAAACTGGATATCCGAAAAGGCCAAGCCAAGAAAGCCTTTGAGCAATGGGCCGAGGAACAATTCTTGGAAGTTGCCGGAAAGGGTGAATCCAAGCCCATTGAACCCGGCGGAATAGTAGCCCACCTGCCACTGGATTCGTTCGAGAAAAGCCTGACTAAAGATCTTGTTCGCAAGCAAGGTGAAAACAAGTTGCATGGGAAGGCCAAAGCTATCGGGGCAGGAAAGTTTGGTGGCGGACTAAAAATAGAAGGCAATGGATTTGTGGAAGTAAAAGGCTTTGGAGACTTTGAGTGGAACAAGCCTTTCAGTTACGGATCCTGGGTAAAGGCTCCTAACGGGAATTACAGCGGTTGCGTGTTCGGAAAGATGGATGAAGGGAATAACTATCGTGGATATGATCTATGGTTGCAAGGTGGTTTGCCAGGTGCTCATATTGTTAGCAAATGGCAAGAAAACGCCGTCAAAGTGGTTGGGACGAAAAAGATCGCGGCAAAACAATGGCAGCATATTTTCACAACCTACGATGGCTCGGGTTCGGCTGCGGGCACAAAAATTTATCTCAACGGTGAACCACTACAGAAAAAGGTGGAAGCGGATGGCCTCAACGCAACCATTGTCACAAAGAAACCCCTGCGACTCGGCAGACGTTTTAATTCCTCATTCGCCAATGGTCTTGAGATGGACGACGTCCGGTTCTATGATCGTGAATTGAGCGACGCCGAGGTGAAGGCCTTATCGGGTTCCGACCCCATCGGGCCACTTCTTGCCCTCGCCCCCTCCGACCGTACCCCCGAGCAAACCAAGGTCCTTTTCGAGCATTTCCTCAACTCTCAGGACAAGCCTTACAAGGCCTTGATCGACCAAAGGAGAAAAATAGATGGGCAACTTGCTTCCCTCAGCGGCAACTCGAAAATCAACACCATGGTCATGGCTGACAACCCGCAAAACAAAATGCGCAAAACCTTCCTTCTCATGCGGGGAAACTACTCCAGTCCCGACAAATCTGCGGAAATTACCGCCGAGACGCCTGCCTTCCTTCCGCCAATGCCCGAGAATCTTCCAAAGACCCGCTTGGGCATGGCCAAATGGCTCATGAACCCCGAACACCCCCTCACTGCACGAGTTACTGCGAATCGCCATTGGCAAACTATTTTCTCAGAAGGTGTTGTTGACACTCCAAGTGATTTCGGTTCGCAAGGTAGTTGGCCTACGCACCCTGACATGCTGGACTGGCTCGCAGCTGATCTTCGAGACAACGGATGGAACGTAAAGAGAGCGATCAAACAAATGGTTATGTCCGCCACTTATCGTCAAACATCCAAAACTTCATCCAAACACCTCGAGGTAGATCCATTAAACAGATGGCATGCTAGAGCACCAAGATTCCGATTGATGGGTGAATTCGTACGCGACAACGCCTTGGCTGTCAGCGGTCTCCTGCTTCAGCAATTTGGCGGTTCCGGAGTAAAGCCTTATCAACCGCCAGGACTCTGGGTTGAGGTTTCCCTCAGCGGAGGCCGTCGATTCGTCGCGGACAAAGGAGAAAAACTCTATCGACGGAGCTTATACACCTACTGGAAGCGTTCGGCACCACAACCCGCGCTCATGGCTTTCGACACACCCACTCGAGAAAAATGTGTGCTCAAGAGACAACGAACGAATACACCGATGCAAGCTCTGATCACTTTAAACGACGAGCAGTTCGTGGAAGCAAGCCGCGTATTTGCCGAGCGTATTCTAAAAAGTGGTCGCTCCGACTTTAATGGCAGGCTCGATTTTGCCTTCGAGTTGGCCACAGCTAGACTCTCCGACGAATTACGGCGAAGTGTTTTAAAATCCGCCCATGACGAGCAACTCGAACTCTTCCAAAAAGAACCCGAAAGAGCCAAGCAGCTCCTTGCGTTTGGAGACTCCAAGCCCGATGAATCTCTTAATTCAGCCGAACATGCGACTTGGACATTGCTTGCATCAATGATCCTGAATCTCGACGAAACTCTCAACCGAGAATAACTTTTGATTAATCTATTGTCATGAATCCACAAGAAATAAATCAGGTATTAACTCGCCGCAAACTTCTCAATCTGGGTGCGCGCGGGTTGGGAGCGCTGGGAGCCGCCAACATCCTTAATCCAGCTTTGACCGCAGCAAATCCGAATGATGGGCTTGGAGGCACACTTGGAGGTATTCATTTCAGACCGAAGGCTAAACGAGTGATTTATTTATTTTTCTCCGGCGGTCCGTCGCATATCGATATGTACGACTACCACCCCGCAATGCGAGATATCCATGGCATCGAGCTTCCCGACTCCATTCGACAAGGTCAGCGGATAACGGGAATGACTTCGGGCCAGAAATCCTTTCCCTGCGTGGCACCCATGTTCGAATTCTCGCGTCATGGTCAAAACGGCAGCTGGTTTAGCGATATTGTTCCCAACATCGCCGGCATTGCCGATGAGATTACCCTCATAAAGTCCGTTCACACGGAAGCAATAAACCATGATCCCGCCATCACTGCCATCAACACCGGCGTCCAGCAACCCGGTAAACCGTCTATGGGAGCTTGGCTGAGCTGGGGGCTGGGAAGTCCGAATCGCAACCTGCCTGGCTACGTCGTAATGATTTCAAAAGGTCGGGGCCAATCTCAAGCTCTTTACGATCGCTTGTGGGGAAGTGGTTTCCTTCCTTCCAAGCACCAAGGAGTGAAGTTTCGCAGTGCGGGCGACCCCGTTCTGTATCTCTCCAATCCCCCGGGTGTCACGCGTGAGGTTCGTCGCTCCATGCTGGATGGTATCGCCAAGATAAACCAAGCCAAGAAGCAAGAAACAGGCGACCCCGAAATCGACGCCCGCATAGCGCAGTATGAAATGGCGTTCCGCATGCAGTCCAGCGTGCCCGAATTAGTTGACATGAAGGACGAGCCGGATCATGTGCTCGACCTTTACGGAAAGGATGCAAAAAAGAAAGGAAGTTTCGCCCACAATTGTATCGTCGCCCGTCGCTTAGCCGAACGCGGCGTTCCCTATGTTCAACTCTTTCATCGTGGCTGGGATCAACACGGTTCCCTTCCTTCGAAAATTCGCCAACAGTGCGAGGACATCGACCAACCCGCAGCAGCACTTGTTCGCGACCTCAAGCAACGGGGTTTACTGGATGATACGTTGGTCGTATGCGGAGGTGAATTCGGCCGTACTATTTATTCTCAGGGAAAACTCACCAAGAACAACCACGGTCGCGACCACCACGGACGGGCGTTTAGCATGTGGATGGCCGGTGGTGGAATAAAGGCAGGACTAGAATATGGTAAAACAGACGACTTCGCCTACAACATCTTGGAAGATCCTGTTCATGTGAACGACTTGAACGCGACCGTTCTTCAATGTCTTGGCATTGATCATGAAAGGTTCACGCACCGTTATCTTGGACTCGATCAAAGACTCACCGGTGTAGAGGGTGCCAAAGTCGTAAAAGATATCCTTGCTTGAACTCAAACTAAAAACCTAAAAGAAAAAAAGCCATGACTGAAGAAGCAGCAAACCACCTCTCTCGTCGACAATTCGTAGCAAAGACCGCATGCACCAGCGCCGTTGCCCTCGCTTCCACAACATTGCAGGGGAAACCTAAAACCGACAAGAAAACCACTGCCGAAACTTTGGTCCAAACCTTGTACAAAAGCTTGGATGAGAAACAGCGCGAAGCTATTTGCCTTCCTTTCGATCATCCTCTGCGTTCCAAGGTTAACAATAATTGGCATATCAACAAAACCCGCCTCGACCAATTTACGGATGATCAACAGGCAATGGTCAGGGAAATATTTCTTAAGTTGCACAGCCCCGAATACGCCCAAAAGGTATTCGACCAAGTAGACGGAGACAGCGGTTTTGGAAAGGGTTCCTTCGCTCTTTTTGGCAAACCCGGTTCAGGCAAGTTCGAATTCGTATTTACCGGACGTCACTGCACTCGACGTTGCGATGGCGATTCCGTGGAGGGAGCTGCCTTTGGCGGACCTATTTTCTACGGGCATGCCGCAAAAGGATTTTATGAAGCGCCCGATCATCCCGGCAACGCTTACTGGTTTCAGGCCAAGCGAGCCAACGAGCTCTATCAAGCCTTAGACGGCAAGCAACAAAAGGTCGCCCTTCTGGATAAACGAAGTCGTGGTGAACGGGGAAACAAAACCATTGAAACCAAAGGAACCGTTGAGGGTCTCGAAGGAATTCCCGCTTCTGATTTCTCGGGTGACCAAAAGGATCTTTTTCGCAAAGTCTTGGCCGACCTGATGGCTCCTTTCCGTCAGCAAGATGCAACCGAAGCCATGAAACTCATCGAAGCCAACGATATAAACAAACTGCACCTCTCCTACTACAAGAAAGAGGACATTGCCGACGATAGCGTCTGGGACGTATGGCAAGTCGAAGGTCCTAAGATGGTATGGTACTTCAGGGGCAAGCCTCACGTTCACGTCTGGGCCAACATCGAGGCCTAAAACCTCATTTTTTGGCGTTCTTCGTTGACGAACGGCCTAGTTCCCACAAACCAAAGTTTTGCTTATGGAAGTTGTGGTGGATTCCAGACGTGACGAGGTTCTAGCTTGGCTAGAAGGCATGCCGAACTTTGCCGGTGGCGAATTGGCGATTGCTTCCGCCGACGCCAGTTTTCGTCGTTACTTTCGATGGATGCTAAAGGGGCAAACCTATGTCGTAATGGATGCCCCGCCCGACAAGGAACCTTGCGAACCTTTCGTAAAAATTGCGGAAGTACTCCTCAGAGCACGAGTACGCGTACCCGAAATCCTCGCTCAAGATCTGGATCGTGGCTTTTTGGTTCTTTCTGATTTTGGCGATATCCATTATCAGGAAGCGATCGAGGGTAAAGGTCGGGACAACCTTTACGAACTTGCTCTGGGGGAAATCCTTAAACTCCAGACTGGGCTTCGGAAAGAAGCCAAAGTGCTCCCTGATTACAACGAGGAATGGGTTCGCATGGAACTGGAAATTTTTCGTGAATGGTGCTTGCCTGATTTTTCACAAGACGAATACGAAAAAGTCACTACCCTCCTAGTTGATACTTTCCTCGAACAGCCGAAGGTTTTTGTTCACCGCGACTTTCATTGTCGAAACCTGCTCGTATTACCGGACGGAAACCCCGGAGTCATCGATTTTCAAGGAGCTCTTCACGGGCCGATTACCTATGACCCGGTGTCACTACTCCGCGATTGCTACGTCGACAACGATGAGGAATGGATAGCCGCTAAAGCTCTTGCCCACAAATCAGGCCTGATCAAGTCCGGCCTATTGCCGGACGCGTTAAGCGATGACGCTTTCCTGCGCTGGCTCGACTTCACGGGTCTGCAGCGGCACCTGAAGTGCATCGGAATTTTTCATCGTCTTAAGTTACGAGATGGAAAAGGAAGTTACCTCGCCGATGTGCCCAGAGTCCTGCGCTATGCGAAGTCCGTGCTCTATCGTTGGCCGGAACTCGAACCTCTTCGCTCAATCGTCGACCAAGCCAAACTCCTTGCCTAAATACGATCCATGAAAGTAATGATTCTAGCTGCAGGTTACGGCAAACGCCTACGACCGCTCACCGACCACACTCCCAAGCCACTTCTCGAGATCGGAGGCAAGCCGATGATAGTCCACCATCTGGAAAAGTTAAGCGAAGCGGGCTATACGGAGGCTGTCATCAACCTAGGACACCTGGGAAGTAAAATCCCCGAAGCCTTGGAGGATGGCAGAGCATGGGGCATGAAAATAGCCTATTCCGACGAAGGCCCCGACCCTCTTGAAACTGGGGGAGGTATTGCTAAAGCACTTCCTCTCTTGGGAGATGACACCTTCCTTCTAGTCAACGGTGACGTCTGGTGCGACCTCGATTTCGCCGCAATCCCCAAGGAACTCTCTTCCAAAGACGATGCCATGCTCTATCTCGTGCCTAAGCCTGCATGGCGAGAGCGAGGCGATTTTTCCCTAACTGCTGAAGGTCGAGTGGTCGAGGACGAGAACCCGCAACTTCTTTACGCCGGTCTTGCCCTTTACCATCCTCGAATCTTGGATGGAGCAAGAGTGGAAAAGTTTTCGATCGTCCCTCGTCTCAAGGCAGCGATAGGAGGGGATCGCGTAGGAGGAGTCCTCCACTCGGGCAATTGGGACGACGTAGGCACGCCCGAGCGACTGGAAGCAATCCGAGCAAGCGTTGGCTAAGGAGTAGCGTTGGCGTCCTTGCCTTCGGAAATCCGTTTCAGCATTTTTTCCCTAAGAGTGAGTGCCTCGGGCGGGCCGAAGGAATCAACCACGTAGGCGACCACGTCCTTGAATTGTTGGTTGCTCATGCCGTTGACGGCAGCGGACATCGCTTTGCCTCCCAAGTCCGCGAGGTTGCTGCCACGATCGCCAGAACGAAACTTTTTCATTTGATCGATAAAGTACCATCCCTCCAGACGGTTGAGCGAAGGAGAGAGAGTTTCCCGCTTCCCCTCGGCCTTTTCGCCGTGACAGGATGCGCATCGGGTAGCGTATAGCTCGGCTCCCGCTTCCAAGTCACCCTCTACTGTGCGAATGGCCGGAAGAGGCTCCTGGGTGGAAAACCAATTCGCGGCCAAGGCCATTTCATAGTCGTTGCGAATTTTCTTCACTGCCGTCCCCATGAGGTATTCCGAGCGGTTGTCTGGATTTCGACCGCGTACACCCGAATGAAATTTCTGTATTTGGCCTAGCAAGTACCAGTTGTCCATCCCGTGTAGAATTGGACCCCGCTGCGCCTCCTGCGTGCTGTGGCAAATGGTGCACTCGGCCACGATTGCTTCCGGTCGCCGCGAGCTATTCGAGGCGCGGCTTTCCCAAGAGTCAGTTTGGCATCCCGTAAGTGCCGCCCAAAATACGATGGCCCAAAGCACAAGTTTGCAGTCGAAGATTTCCTTCACACCCCATAATCTAATCCCCTATTCGTTTCCGACAAGCGTGAATGGTCCCCTTTCTTCTTCACTCTCCTCCCTCAACGTGTAAAAGATGAATTGGAAATGGCTGAAGTCGAATTAGATTCCGTTAGTAAAATCTACTCCAAGAATGTGAAGGCCGTGGACAACGCTAGCCTGACCGCAGAGGATGGAGAGTTCTTGGTTTTAGTCGGTCCCTCGGGTTGCGGAAAGACCACGACGCTTCGAATGATAGCGGGATTGGAGGAGATCACCTCCGGTTCCCTCCGAATCGGCGGGAAATTGGCCAACGACTTGGAACCGAAGGACCGGGACGTCGCCATGGTCTTCCAGAACTATGCCTTATACCCCCACATGAAGGTCTTCGACAATATGGCTTTTGGCCTGCGAGCAAGAAAGACTCCCGAACCGGAAGTAAGGGCGCGAGTGTCGGAAGTCGCAGGGAAACTTGGATTGGAGGAATTACTCGACCGCAAGCCGGGAGCTCTCTCGGGTGGACAACGCCAAAGAGTCGCCTTTGGTCGAGCCATTGCTCGAAGGCCCGCGGTTTTTCTCTTGGACGAACCTTTAAGCAACCTCGATGCCCGTCTCCGTGTCATCATGCGACGAGAACTTGCCATGTTGCACCGTGAATTGGGCACCACCACGATCTACGTAACCCACGATCAAGTGGAGGCAATGACACTCGGCGACCGCGTCTGCGTTATGAATGATGGCATGATACGACAAGTCGGCACCCCGAAGGAAATCTACGATCATCCGGTCGATCGGTTTGTCGGCGAATTCCTAGGCTCGCCAGCCATGAATTTTCTGGAGGGTGAAAAAAAGAATGAAGACGGCGATGCCAGCTTCGCCATAGGCGATTTCGTTCTATCCCTGACGCAACAGTTTAAGAACGTTCCATCAGGTAATGTCATACTGGGAGCAAGGCCCGAAAATATAAGCCTAGCCACAAGCGAAGATAGAGATTTCCGCAATGATTTGATTGAAGGAACACTCGAAGTGTTGGAGGACGTCGGTGAGGCGCGATTGCTGCACGTTCAGGTAGCGGACAGCCTAATAGTGGCAAAGGTGACGGAACGGCCGGAAGTGGAAGTCGGTTACAAGGTCAGCCTGACGGTAGATTCCGAACGATGTCACCTGTTCGACCCGGAGACCGGGAAAAATCTCTCAGTGTAGAGTAAGTTCGGATAGGGCCGTTCGCATCTTCCGGTAAAAGAAGGCGAACAAAGCGACAACCGGAATCAAAGTAAAGGTGGCGGCAGCCATAGCGACGGCTTCCGGGATGCGGTGACTGGAGTCGCGCAGCTTAGCCAGTCCCAGAGGTAGCGTTTGGTTGGCATCGGAAAGCAAAAGCAAGGGAAACAAGTGTTCCTGCCATGCCAGAATGAAGTGAATCAAGCCATAGGTTATAAGGGCCGGTGCAACTAGCGGAAGGATGGCGAGAAAGGTTCGTGGCAGCGAGGCTCCCTCCACCCTTGCCAGGTCGATCAATTCGTTTGGAATCCTTCTGAAGATCTGGGTGAAGAACACGATGCCGAGCCCGCTGGCAATGCCGGGCAAAATAACTGCCCATCGACTTCCGTTCAGTTCCAGCCAAGTCAACCACTCGAAAAGTGGGATGGCCAAGGCCTGTTTCGGTACCAGAATGACCAATATTGCCAACAGGAACAGGGCCCCCTTAAATGGGAAATTCAGTTTGGCGAACGCGAATCCTGCGCAGGCTGTAACGACTGTGGCAAAGAAGGCCTGCGCACAGGATATGAAAACGGAATTGAGAAAGAAACTGGTAAAATCTAGGTATTCACCCGAAAATAGGGCGGCGAAGGCATCCCATTCGTAGTCGGCGGGAAACAGGAGCAATGGCTGGTAGATTTCCTTGTTCGTCTTGAATGCCGAAAGGAACATCCAAAGAAAGGGGTAGGAAAAGACCAGACCCGCAAGCAAGGAGACGATCACGGCGGGAGAGAGGTAATTTGCGGAAGTCGTCCTCATGCCTTGGAGAGTCGATTGCGTCCGAACAAGACGAGAAAAAGCACCAGTGCCGTAAGGGGCACTACCATTAAGCTCATGGCGGCGGCAGCGGGAAAGTCGAACTGCCCGGAACCTCCCGGGAAGGCAACTTGATACAGGTAGGTGACGAGGAGGAGACCTGAATCAAGAATTCCACCCGATCCACCAAGCAGGTTGTAGGCTCCCGAAAAAGAGGCGAAGCCGTCGATCACAAGAAAAACGGCCGCGAAAACCACCACGTGACGTACGGCGGGAAAGGTTATGCTCCTCATTACTCGCCATGCGCCGGCTCCCTCCACCTTGGCCGCCTCGTAAAAGGACTTGGGTATGGCTTCCATGCCGCAAAGGAAGAAAAGAACGATAAAGCCCGTCCACCGCCACACCGCCTGAAGAACAAGAGCGGGCAACACGAAAGATGGATCCAGCAGCCAGTTTATCGGCTCCAATCCCATCGGCGTAACGAGCCACTGGTTGAGAGCACCCTCTCTACCATGAAAAAACAGTTGAAAGAGGGTGGCGAGGACTCCCGACAGGCAAAGCCCCGGAAGCAGGAGAAGAAAACTCAGGACGGGCCGAATACGCCCAGGGACCTGACGCAGGAAGTGTGCTAGAAAGAAAGCAAGGGGAAGCGCTATGGCAATCGTGCAAAAGACGTAAATAGCTGTATTTCCCAGAGCCTTGTGAAACTTTGGGTCGCCGAGAACATAGGAAAAATTTCCGAATCCAACATATTTCTCCTCCGGTTCGTTCGCGGTTTCATCTTGGGGTTCCCACGAAACATTAAGCCAATCCAAGGTGCCTGAAGTTACCGAACCGTCACCCTCCCCTCCTCCGAGTCCGACGTCCTCTCGGTACTCGGGAACGTAATCAGGGTTTTGCAGGGCAAGATCTAGGCTCAAACCGAGAGGCACCGCCCAGAAAAAGAGCAATAGACCGAAGAAAGGCCCAAGGAAAAGTAGAAGAGATGAAAGCCCTGAGCGATGGGTTTGCAAAATAGAGGCCGCTTACCTCCGGTTGCCGTCCTTCGACTCGATGGCGTCCCGGTATTCTTCCAGGGCCTTACGGGCATCGAGAGCTTGGAAAATGATGGCCCCGAAGTAGTTTTCCTGCATTAGGAAGATAGCCTGAGGACGCTTGGGCGTTACGTTCACAGGAGGAATTTCCTTCTGCAGTTCGATCAACAGTTTCCCCATGGACTGGTCAAAGTACTCGTGCTTCTTCAGTAGGCGCTTATCCTTCCAAGCCGGCTTGTAGGCGGGAAAACTGTTTCCCTGCAGGAAACGTTCGGCGTTGGCGTCGGGATCCTTCATTACGAAATCGATGAACTCCCATGCCGCGTCCTTTTTCTTGCTACCCTTGCAAATCATGAGACCTTGTCCGGCGAAAGTGGCGGTTCTGGGACCCAGTTTGCCCTTATCGTCCTTCCATGCCGGAAGCGGAAGCATGCCCCACATTCCCTTCATATCCGGAGCGAACTGCTGGAACAAGTCGAGCCCGTACCAGTCTGCCCCGGGAACACAGAGCACCTCGCCCGTCTCCAAGTCGCCACTGAAAAAGACGGGGTCGAAAATGGTACCTCGGTCGGGCAAAACCGTGATCTGCCTCTCCGAGAGGTCCGAGAATTTCTCAAGCAATTCCACCGCCAGCTCGAAATCCGGAAGTAGTTTGCCCTTGGCATCGAAAAGGTCGCTCCCTCGCTGCCTTAGAAACACGTCGAAGAGCGTGCCGTCCATCGCCATAAGGCGCTGGCCGTGCTTTTTTTGAAGATTCTCCCCCACTTTCTCCACTCCCTCCCAGGTCGCCAAGTCGTCCGGGTTCACTCCGAGATCCTTGAATAAGTCCTTGCGGTAATAAAGTACCATGGCGCTCAAGGATTGGGGTATCCCCAATACCTGACCCTTGTAGGTAAAGACTTCAAGCCGCCTAGAATGGAGGGTCTTGTCCAAGCCCGACTTCTTCACCTGCTTGCTCAAGTCGACGAAGGGAGGCTTTTCCCCGAGGAAAACACCAAAGAAGGTTTCGTCCAGTTGCACGAGATCGGGTATCCCTTTGCCCGTCCGAAAGGCCACGCCCAACTTGTCAGGCATTTCCCTAAATCCGTAGGCGCTCACCGACACGGTCAGGTCCTTCTTGGTCTTCGTGCGGTAGAGTTCCGCCATCTTTTCATAATAGACCTGGTCCTGATGAGAACTGATCCACATCTCGAGCGACTCGGCCCGAAGTCCGAGTTGCAAGAACGACAAAACCATGGCGGCGACTAAAAATCTTTTGGCGAAGGTCAAATACATCATAAAATAGTTTTAGGAGACTAGATATTATTCATATAGCGCAGAAAGTATTCTTCAATCAAGTTTCGAGATAGGGATAACCCAAGAAAGATTGTGATGTATTAAAGATATTTGCTCTCGCTCTTTAATCAAGTGCCTTGCAAATTTAAATGGATGAAAATGAATTTGATGATCCTAGCGATTATAAAAAGCTTCCTTTTGATTACCTCAGCATTGGCCAAAGAGGGTAAGGTCGCATCCCCAATCCAAGGAGCGGAGCACATCGTCTATAAGGAGGCTAGCGGGTCCAAATTAATCCTGAACGTCTTTTATCCAGAAGGGCATGATCCAAAGAAGGAGAAGAGGCCCGCGATCGTTTTTTTCTTCGGTGGCGGTTGGAGTGGTGGCAACCCCGCCCAGTTCGGACCGCATTGCGAATACCTCGCCTCCCGGGGAATGGTAGCTATGAGCGCCGACTATCGAGTGAGATCTCGGCAAGGTACCCCACCCTTCGAGTGCGTGAAGGACGGAAAGTCGGCCGTTCGCTGGATTCGCCAAAACGCAAAGAAACTTGGAATCGATCCGCATCGCTTGGCGGCGGGTGGAGGTTCCGCCGGCGGACACGTGGCAGCGGCAACAGGTACTTTGCCGGGACTGGAGGAGGAGGGCGAGGATATTTCGATATCGTCCAAACCGGATGCCTTGGCTCTTTTCAATCCCGTTTACGACAACGGCCCCAAGGGCTATGGCCATGATCGTGTGAAGGATCGCTACAAGGAAATCTCTCCCATTCACAACATCGGCAAGGGTACGCCACCAGCCATCGTCTTCCTAGGTGACCAAGATAAGCTGATCCCCGTTTCCACGGCCAATAAATACAAGTCCCTAATGGAGAAAGCGGGAAGCCGATCGGACCTGCATGTCTACGCCGGCCAACCACACGGATTCTTCAACAAGGGGAAAAAGGGAAATTATTACGAGAAAACGGTTCTGGAGATGGACAAGTTCCTCATCTCTCTCGGCTGGTTGAAGGGCAAACCGACTATAAAGGTCCCTAAATCCTAATGGTTTCGTAAAAGCTTACGGTTTCCACAAAAGGTGACTGTTTAGGCTCCATAAAAAAGCTCTGGTTCGATTCAAAGCAAAATCCATAAAAAATGAACGACACCAAGATTCTTTACCTGTTTCTTTTCTTCGTCACGCATGTCGCGTTTGGGCAGGCGAAACCTCATGAATGGATGAACATCAGTGGCACGACCATAGAGGCGAAATTCATCAGAGCCGATGCGGATACGGTTACCCTTTTCATGAATGGGCGAAACTTTGTCGTTAAACTTTCAGACCTCAAACCCGATTCGCAGGCTCTGGCTCGAAAACTTTCAACTCCGGAGACCGCCATTAGACCTAGGCCAGCGGCAAAAGAAAAGAAAAACTTTCCGGAAATCCGAGTGATCAAGGCCGATTGGGGGGGGGCTTCCCTGCGCGACATCGGGAAGGTGCTGAACTCATCGGCAAGGCAACTGTGGTCACATGCTTCGCAGGAAGAGTTCAAACCCATCATCGTGGATCGTTCCCGTACGGGCCCCATCGTGTTGTTTCGCAGGGGGAACGAGGGGCAGTACATCGTGAGGCTAGATACCCACAAGACTTTTTGGAGCCAGTACGCCTTTCAGTTTTCCCACGAATTTTGCCACATCATGTGCGGATACAAGGCGGGGGATCAAAGCAATCAATGGTTCGAGGAGAGCTTGTGCGAAACGGCATCCTTGTTTGCCATGAGGAGAATGCGTAAGGAATGGGAAGAGAAACCGCCCTACCCCAACTGGAAGAGCTATGCCCCGGCCTTGGAAAAATATGCACAAGAACGCTTGGATTCACACGCATGGAGGGAGTCGTTAACCGTCGCCGAGTGGTATGATAACAACAAGGAGAAGCTAAAGGAGAATCCGACCGATCGAGAAAAAAACACAACGATTGCCTCGAAACTGCTTCCCTTGTTCGAGCAATGCCCCGAAAACTGGGGGGCCGTCGCTTTCATTAATATCCACAAGACAAAGGATTCTCGAAGTTTCTCGACCTATCTGGCGGATTGGAGAAGAGCCTGCAAGCTTGCGAGGGACAAAGAATTCGTGAGTGAACTCGCCCGGATGTTCGGGGTGGAGAAATCCTGAAGATTTTTCCAATTGGCCCGTTTAAGAATGCGGGGGCAGGGATTTGGAAATAAGCCTTAGCGGAACTCGCCGTTGTCGAACCGACTCCAGAACTGATCGGGGGGCATGAGGTCGCGACTTTGGTCGTCGAAACGAGTGCCGATCTCGCGCAGTCCGAATAGTTGACGAACCACTTTAAGACCTTTCTCGATCTTTCCAGGGGTAAATACCAAACGCGTCAAGGGCACGCCCTTGAGTGGTGTGAGATCAGTCACGGGAGTCTCTGCAATGTGCAGACGCTGAATAACAGGTAAGTTACGAATAAAGGACAGATCGGAAACCTTTGTACGATGAAGCGTGAGACTGACAATCGGTGCACCCGCCAATGGTGCCAAGTCGGAAACAGGCGTCTCGTTCAGCCAGAGCTGCCTTAACTTGGAGCCCGCCAAGGCCGAGACGTCTGTCACTTTCGTTCCCAGCATATACAAATTTTCCAAGGGCATGCCTTCCAGGCCTTTTAGCGATTGAAGAGGCGACCCATTCAAGCGAAGCTCTAAGATGGGAGCCCCTTTCAGAGGTGAAAGGTCTTCCACAAGAGTGTTTTCCATGAACAAGTTTCGGAGGGGCATCCCCTTTAGGTGTCGAATTTCCCGAACGGGGTTTCCGCTGATATCCATGCCGAACAGGCTCAAGCCTTTCAGGGGCGAAAGGTCGCTCAAGTTGCAGTTCGGAAGTTCTGCAGCGACGATTTCTCCGTTTTCCTCATGAAACTTTCCTTGGCCTTGGTAAGCCGGGTTGGCCTTTCGAAGAATGGCTTGTAATTCCGCAACCTTGGGACTTGAAGGCCCACCCAAGCCCGGCGGGGTGCTTGTAGGCGACGGAGGAGGCGTGAAATCGGGAGGAGCGGGCGGGGCCGTCATTTTGCCGGTTACAGCAGGAGGCGCCTCGTTAACGGGAGCCTGTGCAGCTGAATTCTCGCCGGAATTTGGAGAAACTTCTTGCTTTTCTTTCTTTTCGCAGCCTGCGGAGGAAAGAAGAGCCAGTGAGCAAAGGCAGCGTTTAGTTAGATTTGGAAAAGTCACTTCTTCTCCACCCATACGTTGCGATAGCGCACGGGGTTACCATGATTTTGGAAGAAAACGGGACCCGGTTCCGGGCCTTCTCTCATAGGGGAAGCTGTAGTAGCATGATCACAGACGGTCTTGTCGTGGATGAGAACTCCGTTGTGATAAACGGTCATGATGGCGTTTGCGGTCTTCTTGCCATCCTTAAACTTGGCTGCTGTGAAATCGACATCATAGGTCTGCCATGTGAGCGGCGGGTAGCACATATTGAGAAGTGGAGCCTTAGTGGAGTAGATGCCCCCACACTCGTTGTGACGACCTTCCAGTGCAAAGGAATCGAGCACTTGCACCTCGTATCGCCCGTGGGCATAAAAACCGCTGTTCCCACGACCTTGTCCACGAGCCTTGGGCTTGTAAGGCGTGCGAAACTCAATGTGAATCTTGAAATCGCTGAAGGTCTGCTTGCTTGTGCAGCCCTGCATGAGAAGACCATCCTCGGTTTGACGCCCACCCTTCCACAGGTCGGCCCCATGCTTCTTGCCATCGAAGAGGACGACCGCTCCCTTAGGTGGCTTGGCTCCCAGAGTGGGACTCTTGCGGACGACGCGTTTGAGTTCGCCAATCTTCTTGCCGGCGAGAGTCTCCACCAGCATCACACCATACTGGATAATGCCTTTGTGCTTGTCGTTGGTGAAAGTAACCGAACCATCCGCCGCTTTCGAGCCTTTCACCATTTCCTCCTTGTTCAGGTTCCAACCATCACCCGGCAAACCGCCGACGAACCCTCTGGAGGTAAACTGACCATCTCCCAGAGCCACTACTTGGCAACCAAGCTTTTTGTCGCCGTCTTCCCCCATGACAGTTCCGGTGTATTCTCCTTGGATGGCGTAGTCGGTATCAACTTTGGAGGGATCGGCTGAATCCTCCTTTGAGGGAGCTGCTTGCAGGTTAATGAAAAAGGCTAATGCGGGAATCAAGGAATAGGTTAAGAATTTCATGGAATCTTGATTGATAGGGAGTGAAAGAAATAATTTGTACAAACTCTGATTGGCCTTAAAACAGCGTTAAAACAAGAGTTAAATGCAACTTGGCTTTCTTTGTTTTCGGAGGAAATTAAAAAAACTCACGTATTGTTTGACGAATAGCCCAAAGTGTTCTTAGTTTATTTACATGAAGTCTCTCTTTGCATTCGCTCTGAACGCATTCTTTTGTGCTATTTTAGTCGCCGCCAATCGATCGAGCAAACAAGCACCTCGTCTGCCTCCCGCAATAGGAGGAGGACAAACAGGCTACATGGACGTCGGTCGCTTACCCACTGCCATACAAATAAATGGACGATCCGTGCTTCCTCGAGGAGGGACCATCGAAAAATTGCTAGCGCAAGGTTACGTTCCCTCTCCCACGAACCCCAACATTTTCGTCCCAAACCTCAAAGACAAGAGATATAAGCCACACCGCAAATTTTACTACATGGCTCCTTTGGTTACTGGTGCATCCGGAGATCTTTTGCCAATTGGCATGACGCCGAGGCAACCCTCTTTTAGAGATCCTTTCGCAGGTGTGGCGAAACCCTTGACACCAAGGTTCTCGCCACTTCCCGGAGCCGGGGTCAATCCTGATGCGGTCAACCCCAATGCAGTGCCGGGCGGTCCTTTTCTGCTCCCTCCCGTTGCACCCGGACTTGAAAATTCACCGTTTGCTCCCGGTATAGGAGCCCCCGGACAAGTGGCTCCGGGATTAGCGCCTCAGGTTGCTCCCAAAGCAGTACCAGCTCCCGTAGCTGACCCCAATGACCCCTTCGCGAACGAACCCGTCGACCCAACTGGCAAAAAGATCAACCCTTTATCACCGAATATTGCTCCAGCAGATCAAGATCGCCTTCGCAGGCAGTTTCTCGAACGACAACAGCAACGGCTTGAGAAAGAACGTCAAATTAGAGAACTACAACGACCTGTGCCCGCACCCTCACCCGCACCTGAAGCAGCACAGCCCATCCGAGGAATCGGAGTAGGTCCCGGATTGGCGTTGACCCCTCAAAATCTTCCGGTTTCAGATACCTGATTCCTGCCCTTCCCTACGTATTTTTCTCGTAGGCAGGCACTGCTTCTGCCTAGAGTAACTGATTTCTTTTATGAAATCTTGCGTAACAATATCTTTGGTCTCGGCGTTGCGGGGTGGCCCGTGGATCCTTTGGGACGATTTGGAAAAAAGCATTCGAAGCGCTGCCGCGCTTGGATATGATTCCGTGGAGCTCTTCACAGAGGGACCCGAGGCGGGAAATCCGGGAGAACTGGAGTCCCTGTTAAAGGAAACCGACTTGAGTCTCGGAGCAGTGGGCACTGGAGCCGGAAAGGTATTGCGGGGGCTCTCCTTGACCGACCCAAGCAAAGACATTCGAAACAAAGCCCGTACTTTCATTGGAGAGATGATCGCTTTCGGGGCGCGATTCGGAGCTCCGGCAATCATAGGTTCGATGCAGGGCTCTCATGGCGACGATGTCCCTCGCGAAGAAGCGCTCGAATGGCTTGCAGAAGCACTAGAGGACTTGGGAGACAGCTCGGCGGCAGCCGGCGTAAAGTTGATTTACGAACCCCTCAATCGGTATGAAACGAACCTCTTCAATCGTTTCACCGAAGCGGCCGACTTTCTAGATGGTCTTTCAACAAAGGGAGTCACTCTATTGGCCGACTTGTTTCACATGAACATCGAGGAAGCCGATATTTCATCTACCTTGCGAGAAGGAGTTCGCCATCTCGGCCACGTTCATTTCGCGGACAGCAACCGCCGTCCCGTCGGATTCGGTCACACCGAAATGGGCTCTATTGCGGAAACCCTGAAAAGCCTCGGATACGATGGTTGCATTTCTGCCGAAGCTTTCGCTTGGCCCGATCCTGAAGCAGCAGCCAAGCAAACGATCGACTCCTACAGGAAATATTTCGGATAGATTCAGACCCGCTTTTCTAAAATTCGACCTGTCATGTCTCAACGCCCCAACATCGTTTTCTTATTCACCGACCAACAACGGCACGACACCATTGCCGCCTTGGGTCACCCGCACGTAATCTCTCCGAATCTGGACCGTCTAGTCAACGAGGGGGTGGCCTTTACCCAATGCCACGTGACGGCGGCTTCCTGCGCTCCTTCTCGCGCCAGCTTGTTCACGGGACAATATCCTCACGTTACGGGAATCCTGAAAAATGCCGACAACTGGACCCGCAGTTGGGTTGAGAACTTGGCGAATGCCGGCTATCACTGCACCAATGTCGGAAAAATGCACACTTGGCCTTTTACGACTCCTTGCGGGTTCCATGAACGAATCGTGGTAGAAAACAAAGATCGTTTTTTAGAGGGGGCGGAATTCAAGGACGATTGGGAAAAATACGTCGAGGAACGTGGTTTTGAAAAACAAAAGCGAATCACCTATCGCAAACGAGAAGACTACCGAGAGAGCCTAGGTGCCTTTCTGTGGGAACTGCCCGAGGAAACGCATTCGGATTTCTTCGTAGCCAACCGAGCCATGCAATGGCTAGACGAATACAAAAGTAAAAAACCTTTCTTTCTTGAGGTCGGCTTTCCGGGACCACACCCCCCGTACGACCCTGTTCCGCGCTTTCTTGATCTCTACGAGGAAGCGGAGATCCCTCTCGACCCCGTAACGCAAGAGGACCTCGATGGACAACCGCCACCACTCAAGGCTATGCGCGTGCACAACGCGGAGATTGATCACGACTCCGTCGTTCACATGCTTAACCCGACCGAGGAGCAGCGCCGAAGACAACGAGCCCACTATCTGGCAAACGTAACCATGATCGATGAAAAGGTGGGAGCGATAATAAAAGCGTTGGAGGAAAAAGGGGAAATGGAAAATACCGTGATTGTATTTGCCAGTGATCATGGCGACAACCTAACGGATCACGGACACAGCCAGAAGTGGACGATGTACGAGCAGATTACTCGAGTTCCCCTGATCGTTTATGCTCCAAGTCTTTTCAAGGGCGGTCGGAAGGTCGAGGATCTCGTACAGCTTATGGATCTCGGGCCGGCTATTCTCGAATTAGCAGGCGCGAAGTTGCCGGAAACCATTGAAGCACGGAGCATTCTACCGGCACTTGAAGGAAATCCGACCTGGAAAGGTCGTGATTATCTATATGCCGAGCAAGCCAAGGACCTGATATTTACCGACTCCGAATTCATGACTATGATTCGGAGCAAAGACTGGAAGCTCGTTCACTTTATGGATGAACCGTTCGGACAACTTTTCGATCTGGTTAATGATCCTGAGGAGTACCTCAACCTATGGGATGATCCCAATCATTCGGATACCAAAGAAAGCTTGTTGAACAACCTGAGAGAATGGCGTATCCGAAGTCATTACAAGACCTCTAAATGGGCGGACGAATGGCGATGATACGCTACTAGGGCATCCCAGAACCCGGAACGAAAAACAAATGATGAACGATACTGATTCAGCAGGAAAATCCGAAGTTCGGGATGCTCCGACTACGACGGCAGGAATCCTGCGGAACGTCGGTCCGGGTTTGATCCTCGCCGGTTCCATCGTGGGCTCGGGTGAATTGATCGCCACGACGAGAACCGGTGCCGAAGCCCATTTCGACTTTCTTTGGCTCATAATAATCGGTTGCATCATCAAGGTGTTCGCCCAGATCGAACTGGGGCGTTACGCTATAACGAATGGTAAGACCACATTGGCGGCGCTTAACGAAGTCCCAGGCCCACGATTGAAGTTTGCCATCGGTAAGCGTCACGCAAATGCCAACTGGATATTGCTCTATTGGTTTGTCATGATGTTGGCTATTCTGGGCCAACAAGGCGGAATCGTCGGAGGAGTTGGCCAAGCCATGGCTATAAGTGTCCCCTTGACCGAGGAAGGCCGAACATACAACGAACACGTAGCCAAGAGGATTCAACTCGACGTAAAAAAAGCGGAACTGAGAAATCTTTCGGCTTCTGGCCCATCGGAGGAACGCGAGAAGCTCCAATCCGAGATTGCAGTTGCCAAAAACGAAATGGAGGCAGCAGGTGATGTTCCCAAAGCTAAAGACGATGTTTACTGGTCCTTATTCCTTACGCTGGCAGCAATTTCCCTTCTCGTTTGGGGTAAGTTTAGCTTCATTGAAAGATTCTCGGTATTTTTAGTAGCCAGTTTCACTCTAATCACAATTGCAAACCTATTCGCTCTCCAGAGCTATGACAAATGGGCGGTGACTGCAGAGGAGTTACGGCGTGGTCTCTCCTTCGGATTCCCCGAAGGGAAGGATGGAGGAAATCCGCTCGTCACTGCCCTCGCCACCTTCGGCATAATCGGAGTGGGTGCGGCCGAACTGTTGGCCTACCCCTACTGGTGCTTGGAGAAAGGCTATGGCAAATACGTCGGTAAACGAGAGGACTCCGATGCTTGGGCCAAACGTGCTAAGGGGTGGATGAAAGTCATGCACTGGGACTCTTGGGGAGCCATGATCGTCTACACCTTTTGTACAATCGCTTTTTATTTGCTGGGAGCGGCCGTACTTGGGCGCTCCAACCTTATTCCCGAGGGTTCGGAAATGATTCAAACCCTGTCCGCAATGTACCAGCCGGTCTTCGGTGATATCGCCCAGAACTTGTTTTTGTTTGGAGCCTTCGCCGTGCTGTTCTCCACCTTTTACGTCGCGATCGCAGCCCAAGGTCGTCTGGCGGTGGACGTGACAAAAGTGTCGGGAGTTCTAGATCTAGATGAATCCGCTCGGCAACGCGGACTAAAATGGATGGGGGTCGTCCTGCCAATCCTTAGCGTACTTTGCTATGTCTTTTTTCCTAGGCCCGTGGTTCTGGTCCTCATTTCCGGAACAATGCAGGCCATCATGTTGCCGATGATCGGATTCGCAGTTCTCTATTTTCGTTACAAACGTTGCGACAAACGTCTCGAACCAAGTAAAACTTGGGATTTCTTTCTTTGGCTTTCCTTCGCCGGCTTCTTACTGGTCGGAGCTTATCAAACCTACGACAAATTATTCAAATGAAACTCAATCGCCGTACCGCTCTGAAGACTGCCGCCGCGACTGCTGCGGGAATTAGTCTCGCTGCCGTCACTTCTCAGGCCCAAATGGCCAAGAAGAAAGCTAATCCCAAGTATCGTATAAAGAATGGCAGGATCAAGCAGTCCATTATGGGATGGACCTTCAATCCGATGCCTACCCCCGAACTGGCGAAGCTTTGCAAGGATGTCGGATTAGTTGCGATGGAAGGTATCTCACGAAATCACTACCCTCTGGTACGCGAGCTCGGAATGGACGTTTCCTTGGTCGGAAGTCACTCATTCAAAAAGGGGCCCGTAGATCCAACCAATCGCGATGAGTGCATCAAAAAGCTTACCGACGCGATCGAGTTTTGCGCAGAGTCAGGATACAAGCGTGTCATTACCTTCACCGGCATGAAGGCGGACGGAATCGATGATGCTCAAGCCGAGAAAAACTGCATCACACTCTGGAAAAAAGTATTACCGCTGGCAGAAAAGAATAAGATCACACTCTGTCTGGAGCATCTTAATTCTCGCGACGACACACATCCCATGAAGGGACATCCCGGATATTTCGGGGATGACGTCGACCATTGCGCCAAGATGATTGAAAAAATCGGATCACCGAGTTTCAAGCTGCTCTTCGATGTCTATCACGTTCAGATTATGAATGGTGACGTCATTCGTCGCATTCGCGAATACAAGGATATCATAGGCCATTACCATACCGCAGGCAACCCCGGCAGAGCCGAACTGGACGACACTCAAGAGATTAATTATCCTGCAGTGATGCGTGCCATAGTCGAAACGGGTTATGACGGTTACGTTGCCCAGGAATTTATTCCTACATGGCAAGACAAGTCCCTCGCCTTGCGTCACGCGGCCGAAGTCTGCGACGTCTAAGGGTATTGATTCAACTTGCTTTACGAGTTATTTTAATTCCTCGTGAATACAAAAAAATTGCGTGTCCCTCCACGCTCGGGCGACCCCCTAGCCTTTTCCGCCGGTTTGATGGCGGCCTTGATCGCTTACCTAGTAGCTCCGGAATTGCTGGCACAATTACTACCGAAAGAGTCTCGGTTGGTGTCATCATCCCGCGAAGTTGCCAGAGAGGTGGAAGTAACATGGGATCCCGTATATCTTTCGCGATCCATCAAACCTCGTTTCGTGGAAGCCAACCCCGATGCACCCGAAAACCCACCCGACGAAACAGATAATTTCTCTTTTCGCGAACAACAAGCCGCCCAAGCCGAGGAGGTCGCCTCTGAAAGTGCTTCAGAAACGCCAAAAATCGAAGGAGATAAACCGAACTCCCAGAAAATCGTGCCTGACGGTGATCCCGTCGCGCTTGCAGAGCCTCCGCCCTCGGTTGCAGTCGATCCCCAAATAGCCAAGGATTTCGAGAGAGGGTCTCCCGTTGGCAAGGATGAGGACACAGCCAATCCACCTGAAGCTCGATTGGAACTGGAAAAAGTGGATGACGACGAAGGAAAGACTGTTAAGAAAGTGGAAGCCAAAGAGAATGACACCGATAGTCGCCGACAACTGGTACTCACGGACATTCCGGACAAGACCTTGATCGCCGCACTCGAACAACCTACCGCTAGACCTAAGCCCAAACATACTCCGCGTCCCAGGCCAAGAATTTCTGCAGATTTGATTCGAGGACCGATTATGAGCACCGTTGCGAATGCTCCACGCCTCGGCAAGGTCGCCATCGAGTGCCGCCTCCATCCTTACGGTGCATATGTTCAAGAAATGCTTCAAGCGATCGAGGATCAATGGGCGCAGTTAGCACATGGTTCTCGCCAATTCCTTAGAAGGGACAGGCTGCCGCCAAAGGTCACCTTGCGTTTCACCTTGGATTCAGACGGTCGGATTCATAAACTGCATCGACTCCACGGGAATGGTGAGTCGGTATCTGTGGAGATTTGTCGACAAGCCATCGTCTCGAGAGAACCATTTGGAAAATGGAGCGCAAAAATGATAGAGGACTTTGGAACCTCGGATGAGGTGACCATTAATTTTCTCTACAGATGACGAGGTCCTTTTCCGAGTTAGAGGATCTGCCCCTTGATCGGGATGCCAAGATTCTGGACTACCATCCGTTCGGACTCGTTGCCATCGATAAACCGGTTGGCGTGCTGACGCATCCGAATCGGAAGAACGACAAGAAGGCCCGAACGCTTCTTAGGGCAGACTACGATTTTGAAGAGGAACGCTATGCTTGGATGGACGACACCGGAGTCGAGCGCTCCCTTCATCTCGTTCATCGTCTAGATTCGCCTACCTCGGGAGTCTTGCTGGCCACCTTTTCTGCCGAGCTCGCCGCCTCCTTGAGAAAAAGCTTCGCTGAACGGGAGACTCACAAAACTTACTACGCCATAGTTCGAGAAAAAGGGAAAGCGAAGGACGGCCACTGGAAGGATCGACTGGAGGAAGTTCGCGAAGGCGGAAACCTGAGAGTAAAGACCGGCCGGGGACAAGAAGCCCTCGCGAAGGTAACCTTCGAACGTAGGAGAGTTGGTCGACTGGGATTGTCATTGGTCCGCTTGGAACCCGTCACCGGTCGCACGCATCAATTGCGAGTGCAAGCGTCAACACGAGGATTCCCGATAGTGGGCGACCGAATCTATGGCGACTTCGCCTTGAACAGAAAAATCGCCCGAGCGTCCCGAGTCGAACGACTTTGCCTCCACGCAATATCGATTGAGCTTGATTTCAAGTATCAAGGTACCTCCACTAAGTTTTACGCCGAGTCCCCCCTGCCCCGCATTCTAGGGAAACTCCTTTCATAGTGCTTTTATCAATTGCTTACCTTTTCTTTAAAGTTACGCTACTCAAATGAAGATTGAGAAAAACAAGGTCGTGTTCATCAACTACCTGATGAAAAACGGTGAGAATGAAACTCTGGAGGACACTCGAGAAACCAGTCCGACAGGCTTTCTCTTTGGCCATGGAGCGTTGATGCCTGCGATCGAATGTGCTTTGGCAGACAAAGAGATCGGCGAATTAATCAAACTGAAGTTGTCTCCCGACGAAGCTTTTGGGGAGCGAAGCGATGAACTCGTGGAAACTATTGAGCGGTCAAAGTTCTCCAATGATATGAACTTTCTCAAAGGCAGCCAATTCGAGGTCCCAGGACCGGATGGCCGGCCCGAGAGCATATTTGTTCAAGATGTTACGGACACGCACGTCACTCTGGACCGGAATCATCCCATGGCGGGGAAAACAATTTCTTTTGAAGCAACTATTCGCGACGTCCGCAACGCGACCGAACAAGAACTCGAACACGGTCATCCCATGGGTGGAGACGAGTGTTGCGGAGGAGGGAATTGCTCCTCTTAGGTCAATTTCCGCCCGACTCCAACGGAAGAAAAGCTAATCCGACAACAAGCCGTCCAGTTTAGTGAAAGTTTCTTCGGGGAAACCGATTGCTTTCTTGAGCAAGGCATCTCTTTCGATGGTATTTGGTTCTCGGGATATTGTCCGGAAGTGTCTCCACTTTAGCAGACGACCAACCCAAGGGCCAAAGCCGCCCGAAGGAACAGGGTAATCGCTCCCATGGAGAACTCGAGAGCAAACCTCACGGGGTAGCAATTTCTTGATTGTCCGCCAACGATTTGGGGTGGCGAGAGCACTATTGTCGGCAAATAAATTGGGATAATTTGAAAACATCTTGATTAGTTCGCAGGTGTAGTCCGGATCGATCAGACCACTTCGTCCTGCTCCGTGAGCGGCGATTGTTGTAACTCCGCATTCGGCTGGCAAATGCAATACTCTCGGATCAGCGTATGCCTTGTTTAGAACAGGAATTGTGTATTCACCTCCAGTATGAGCAAGAAATGCCATGTTAGCCTTTGCCATGCGTTCCCAGAAAGGCCGAAAAGCTGGATCGGAGCAATTCGCATTGTGACAATTGGGAAGGAGTTTCATCACTTTTGCCCCTCCCGCGATGCACTTCTCCAATTCATCCATCGCATCGGGTCGACCTGGGTGAATAGAACATGCCGGTATGAACTCCTCATACTCGACCCCAAGTTCCAAAACCCTTTCGTTGGGTACGTAAAAGTTCGACTCTTTCTCCAGAACTTGTCCTTCATCAGACCGAGGCATATCCATTGCAAGAAGAACCGCAGCATCGATCGAGGAAGCTTTAACGGATGACAACAGTTTCGCCACATAAGCCTCATCCAGACCTCCCTGCAGAACAGATGTGGGCAACCCCGTAGTGCGGAGCAAATAACGAGCGGCAAGAGAACGCAATAAATTGGGAGTACGAAACCGACAACCGGTACCAGAGGAACCATCCCCGACAAGGTGTACGTGACAATCAATTCTTCTCATAGCAATTAAGACTATCGCGCTTGAAACATATTACGAAAAGCCTTTTCGCCACTAAATCAAAAACCGTATAAGCAACGAAAGAACAAAAATGAATACCAAGTCGATCCGAAACGGTCGACATCTGATTATACTTATAAGTCGAACTGCAGACTTGCAGTGAGAAGATTACTTTGGAGTCGCTTGAAGTCTTCGCTGGCTGCCGTCAGAAAGTAGCGGTAGTCTAAGTTCAATGCCAAAGCTTCGTTTAGGCGAATGCCTGCGCCCAAGAGAAAGTCGTAACAAAAGCTCATGCCACCGAATACTTTTCCAGCATAATTCAACTGGGCAAGTGAGATTCCTGAGCCAATGCCTGCACGCAAGTCAACACGATCACCTATCTCTTTTTCAAAGATACATCGAAAAAGAACAGGATGAACTGCAGCTGAACCAGAGCCATTCTTTTGGTCGTAATGGATGGTATTATGTTCACTCTCTACTCGAATAAAACCGAAATCGCGCCCCATCAACACACCAGCAAGGTACCCTTTTTCGAACTGCATGGAGGCGCCTCCCATCCCACCACCCCATCGGACGGCTCCGTCCAGTGGCAGTACACTGGCTCCGATGAGACCTAGATAGTATCCGTTGTTCCGCAATGAAACATCGGGTTGCTCCCATTGAGAGACAGGAGTTGGCGTTGATGTATCGGAATCCTGAGACTGGTCGTATTGAGGTGCAGGAAGGCGTCCGCCGGGCATGAATCCAGGAGGAGCCACCGACTCTAAAGATTGGGAAGCAGGTGGGTCAATTTGCGGGGATGGCGGTGTGGGTGTCGATGGTTTTGGGCTAATTGGGTCTGGTCTTGAGAGAATTTCGGCTATCAAGGCTTCGTGGGCATTAAGCCTCTGGGATAATGATCGAGCCCGATTTTCCAGAGAGCTGTAGTCATTAATGTTCTTATCTTGAGCGGTCGAGAACACCAGAGCAGAAACGAGAAGGAGGAAAGCGAGAAAACCAATTCTCATTCTAGATATGGCATAAAAGCAGGACATGCTTTTTAACATGACAAAAAAACGGGAAAGCAATCTAGGCAAAAAAAAGCGCCGGGCGGCGGTGTTGGCGGGTACCGCCCGGCGCGGGTGTGGTGGATGGGAAAATTAAAAAGGGAAACAATATCTAAATTTATGCTAATGAATGCAATACAAATTTTCGTTGGTACGGATAAACAATTGACCGTCCGAAATAGCAATCGAGGCTCTGGTGTTGTCGTCGTAGTTTTTGCCCATTTTCGCGGAGTGAAGAATGGAACCGTCTTTGGCATCTACCACGACAACCTCACCGTTATGGTTCATCGTATAGATTTTTCCGGAAGCAGCAGTTGGAGAAGCTCGCCACTTGTACTTGCCCGGCAACACCGTAGACCACTCGACCTTGCCGCTGTTAGGTTGGATGCAAGATAAAGTTTTCTTGAGATCGCTGAGTACAAAGAACTTTTCTCCATAAAAGAGTGGAGTGGGTACGTCGGAGGTAATTTGGGGATTGGCTGAACTTTCCCAAGCTAAGTCGTCTTTACCCGATCTGGTGCTGGTGAGACCTAGTTTGACCGCATAGACAGGTGCTTTCTTGGGAGCGCATGCAAGGACCACGCCCGAACCTGCCACAGGAGAAGGAACTAAGCGCCACCATTGTTGCTTGTGGCCTGGATTCCATGTACCCCAACGCCATATTTCATTGCCGGTAGCGGGGTCATGCCCAGTGAGAACATCTCCGCCTGCAACCAGTAATTGACCTTTGTGAGGGATAATAGTGCCAAAGGACTCGAGTGATTCCTTAATGGCATCCGAGTGTCGCTGATGCTGCCAAATGGTTTTGCCAGTATGGGGATTCATACAGAGAATAAATGAAGGAGCGTTAGGTTTGCCTCTCCCGTGGACAGGCTCGTTCCTTTGGAGCACGGGAAGATATAATTTCCCTGCGTGAAGGGTGACGGATGCGGAAAAAGTCCACTGAAAACAGAAGTCTCCATAATCTTTTTGAATGTTGCGGCGCCAAAGTTCCACACCTCCCATATCATAGGCAACCAAATCACCATTACCGTATGAAAACACCACGAGGTTACCATCGGTTACAGGAGAAGCGTTAGCATAGGTTGCCTTGGAATCCAGTTGATAATCAAATCCGTCTCCTTTTCCTGGTCGGTAGCCACTTCCTGCGTTTTGCTCCCAAAGAATTTTTCCAGTTGACCGATCCACGCATATGGCAAGTAGTTGCCCGGTCCCGGTTTTTGCGTCTGAAATTCGAATGGAAGATATGAAGACGCGGTTATCCCAGACTATCGGCGTCCCCGATGAGGCACCGGGAAGAGGAATTTTCCACTTCACACGGTCCTTGGCATCGAACTTCACAGGAACTGGTTTTGACGAGGAGGCAGAACCATCGTGATTCGGACCGCGCCAGTTGGCCCAATTCTCTGCCTGAGCAGAGAAACTGAAAATAGTTACGAGAAAACAACTAAGAAACTTCATTGAGTATTTCATGGATTTAACAATCAGATTAGACATGGAACAAGCAAGATTCCAGAAAAAAGGGTGAGAACCACTCTATTTTAAATCGAAGGTCACCGAAACGATGTAGAAAACCTGATTGGACGAAACGGCAAGGAGTTTTCATTGAGCAAATACGATTTTCAAATGAAAGAAAATCATGCAGTTTAATTGCTTTGAGCTCGAGGGAGTTCTTGAAAACTTTCAATTTCCTCCGATTCACCGAGGCGGTTGTCTCTCAGGTCATCCTCCAACCACTCCACCATCTCTTCCATGCCTTTATCAGAAGGTTGCCCCTGAATATCGAGTTCAAATTCTTCTGAGAAATCTTCGTTCATTTCCGCGTCTAAACGTTCCGTGTCTTTGGAACGCGTATGCAGATAGATAAAAATCACTGCACAAATTCCAAGCAGGATAACCGCTACCGTGAAGAATACAGCCATTAAAAATTCTTAAGAAAAAAACAAGCTTAGCTTCGAACCCCGAATCATTCAGTCTTCAAGCGTCGGACCAACTGGACGGCAATATGTTCGGAAACTTTTTCCAACGTTAGGCTAAGAGCCGCGACCTGGGAACTTTTATCAAGATCAGTGACAGATGATGAAAATTTGATTACTTCAGCCAAGGATTCGATATCAACTTGCTGATTGTCACGAAAAAGTTGCCATGTCCCGACTAGAGTCACTTTTGCTCCTGAAACTTTCTCAAAACGTTCTAGATGCAAACCGATCTCCAAGTCGCACTTGGGTTTCTGGCGGTGAGGATATGCAGAATAGTTAAGCGTCCCAAGGATGGTTGATAGGTTTTTAGCCACAACGCGAGCGATTCCTTCGTCGAGCGGTTCTCCCCAGCGATGCAAGTTGGAAAACTCAACCTTATGAGACTCGGTACGCGAAACCAATCCATTCGCTTCCAGATAAGGAGCTAGCTCTACCTGCCGAACATAAAAAGACATACCGTTCAGGAAGTCCGAATCGGTGGAGGATAGATTGGAGTCAACGGAAGTGAGTAAATAATTCGTTGGTTCGACGTGGGTTGACTCGGGCACCACGCTGACACAGGCGCCTAAGATTATTAGAGAAATGAAAATAACAATACTAACCGTTTTGGACTTCATTGTTGGTCATCGCCCTTTCCTCTGATTATCGATTGAGGATTACGCTCGAGAAGTTCGGCAAGGTTTTTGATAGCCTTCATGCTGGCAGAAATCTCGTGCAGCGTCTCGCCAAAGCCAAAACGAAAATCGGATGAGGGATCCAGCATTTCATTGAGCGAGAGCGACAGTTTTTTTAATTCCGCCATCGTCTGGGTGGCTTCATCGGAGGCGACTCCTATTTTCGGTCCGAGGGGAACGAAATTTTTACTGAATTCATCGATGAAAACATCGAACTGCTGAGATGACGAGGTGAAGGAATCCTTAATGGCAATGACATTCAGTTCCTCCAACCTTTGGTTTGCTGTTTTCAACAGGCTGGTAAGCTGCTTTCCGATGTACTCAGGATCTAAGTTTTCACTTAGTTGTTCCATAGTTGATGCTTGGGTCACAATCTGCGGGTATCCATGCCGAGTAGTCATATTCGCATCAACTTGCAATGAATGGTACTCCAGATTGATATACTGTATGCCCGTGACAAAGCTTTCCTGAACAAGCTGTCCTTGGATGCGTGGCAGAACGTCGTCCCGAAATTTACCATCGGAATCAAACAGTTCGTTAACTCTTTCATCCATGTGACGCAAAACGAGCCTCCGATCGATTTCAACAAGGATCGGAACAGGGGCGTCCTGCTCGGCAGCACCTAGGAAAAAGCGTTCAACTCGACCAATGCGAACACCGTTCAGCGTGACCTTACCTCCTTCCTTGAGACCATAAATATTCTCACGAAATACGAGCACAAATCGTTCGTTTTTATCCCGCAGACTGGTCAAACCTCCTGTAAACACTACAAAGCCGGCAAAGACTGCAAAAGCCCCAACGACAAAAGCACCCACAAGAGTAGCATGTCCTTTTCTCTTCACTTTATTAAATTAATAGTAAGAAAGATCTGGTCGCAACGCTAGAGTTAAGAGAAGTTCGATTGTCTCAAAAGGAAGTGTCTCACCTTGTCCTCAGAGCATTCATCCCTGAGAGTTGCCGGATGACCGCAAGCTAAAAGAGTCTTGGACTCTGCATCTAGGAATATGGAGTCATCGGCAATGGCAAAAATGCTGGGTAGTTCGTGCGTCACCACAATAAAAGTTATGCCCAAAGTCTCCTTCAGCTCAAGTATGAGGTCGTCCAATCGTCTCGAGCTAAGCGGATCAAGACCGGCGGAAGGTTCGTCAAAAAAGAGAATTTCAGGATCGAGGGACATGGCTCGAGCCAATCCGCCGCGCTTGCGCATCCCGCCACTGAGCTGCGCAGGGCGAAAGTCCCCGAAACCTGAAAGCCCCACCAGAGATAATTTGTACTCGGCAATCTCTCTCACTTCCTTGGGTGAGAGTTCGGTAAACATCTCAAGCGGCAAGGAAACGTTTTCCAACAGGCTCATCGAACTCCATAGAGCTCCGCCTTGATAAAGGATACCAAAGCGTCTTGAGATTTCATCACGTTTTTGATTGTCGCTTGCCCAGAAATCCTGATCTCCGTAACGAATCGCCCCGGAAACTGGCTCGAGGAGACCAACCAGTGATTTCAGCAAGGTGCTCTTGCCACAACCACTACCTCCCATGACGACTAGAGCTTGCCCCCTAATCGCGTTGAAAGTTACGTCGTGCAAAACAACATAGTCGCCATATGAAAGGGAAACGCCTTTGGCGGAAACGATGGGGGAGGAAATATTATTGGCCTCCGAGTTCATCGCCAGCCCATGACATTGTAAAAGACCTCGAACAATGCGTCGGCGACCACGACAAGAGTAATGCTCGTAACCACAGCAGAGGTGACAGCGTTCCCAAGGGCCGCGGAATCATTCCCACAATTCAGTCCTTTTTGGCATCCGACCATACCAATGATACCACCGAAGACAATGGTCTTGGCAAGACCCGAGTAAATATCCCACATAGAGCTAAGAGCAGTCTGAGTTTGCTCGATATAATGGTGAAAGGAGAAATCCATTACGAACAGACCCACAACCATGCCACCAAGCATGCCGACTACGTCAGCGTAAAGAGTCAGCATGGGAATCATCACGAACAAGGCCAAGGTGCGGGGCAGAATAAGAAAATCCATTGGAGATATTCCAAAGGTGCGCAAGGAATCGATTTCCTCGTTTAATTTCATGTTTCCAAGCTCGGCGGCAAAGGCTGCGCCCGTACGTCCTGCCATAACGATGGCGACCATCAGACCTCCCATTTCGCGAACCATGGCAAGACTCACCAAGTCGGCGACGTAGATTCGGGCGTTGAATTTCGCCAACTGAACACTTCCCACGAAAGCCATCGTCAGACCCGTCAGAAAGCTAACCAAAGTTACGATGGGTAGAGCTGCTGCACCACAAGCCCGACATGATTCAAGAAAGTCGCTTGGTCTAAAACGTGATTTAAATCTAAACATGCGAAACAGTGAAAGAGTCCATTCGCCAAGAAAATGAACGGAAGACAAGGTCGCTTCGGCCACGGCGAACACTAGTTCGCCTACGGCAGTCAGAAATCCCTGTTCGCTCCCATCGAGTTCGACTTTTTCAACGAGCTTCTCTTTGGTCATGAGAAACAGTTTGCACAAACCCGAAGGTAAACGAGACATATCGACAGAAAGTTTACTTTCCTTGCAATCGATGAGGCAGGAGCGAATAAAAACTACCAAGGCCGAATCCCATTCGGCACCTTCACCGATCTCGAATGAAACTTTTATGATATCTTTTTCGTCGGCCAATCCTCGCTTCCATGATAGCCGAGAAGCCTCTTGCGAGACCGTATCAATCGTCCACCGTCCTGTAAAACGGCAATGCAAAACGCCCTTCTCCACTTTGCAGTTCACGCGACCCAAGGGCGATTGTCCTTGCTCCACAGTCATCGGAGGTTAGTGACGCGTACTTTAATTTGATTTGGCATTGGATAGATCGATTCATTACAAACCACATATAGACAAAGGGCAATTCTCTTGCGCGCAATACTCTTCGACCTTGATGGGACTCTCATCGACCAATTCACGGCAATTCATCGGGCTTATGCTCGAGCGATGGAGGAACTCGGACTAGAACCCGCTGATTATGCCACCGTCCGCGCGGCCGTGGGTGGTTCGTCGGACATGACAATGAAAAAGCTCGTTGGACCTGATTTGCTTCAACAAGGATTAGAAATTTATCCGAGTATCTTTGAAGAATTCATGCTGGAAGGGCTGGATCCTATGCCCGGCTCCATGGAGGTACTCAAAGCCTTGCAGGAGCGAGGTGAAAAAACAGGCATCTTTACCAACAAAGTGGGTAGGCACGCTCGAGCCGCTTGTGACCACCTTGGATTTACTCCATTAGTCCAACAAGTTCTTGGCGTAAAGGATACCCCTTGGCGAAAACCTGATGCTGAATTCTCACATTACGCACTTAAACTTCTAGATGCCTCGGCAGAAGAATCGCTTTTGGTCGGGGACTCTCCATTCGACTTTGATTCAGCGGCAAATGTAGGAATGAACTGTAGGCTCGTCACCACTGGCACGCACTCGGCAAAACAACTCGAACACCTGGGAGCTCTTTCCATTCATGAAGATCTTTTTTCTCTTGCTCGAGAAGCTTGGGGACTTGAACTAGAGTGAATCCGGGAATTGGCGAAATTTGCTCAGTCGCATGTGCGCTACTCTGGGCAATTGTGACGATTTCCCTAAAGCGAGCAGGAGAAACCGTTCCTCCTTTTGAGCTCAATTTGTTCAAAAACATCGGCATAGCTCTTCTACTCCTCCCAGCAGTGTTTATTTTTGAATTCGACACATGGAAATTATTCTCTTCGTCGGACACATGGATTCTTGTCCTCAGTGGCGTGGTCGGAGTCTGCATCGCAGATTGGTTTTTGCTCGCTTCGCTAAATCTTCTGGGTGCCGGTCGAAGTGCTATTTTGGACTGTCTTTATTCGCCTTTCGTATTTATTTTTGCATGGTTTGCCCTCGAAGAACAATTGACCTTGAATCGTATCGTTGGTGGACTCCTCGTTGTAGCCGGCATTCTTATGGCTACTGTGCCGGACCGAAGTTCAGGGAAAGTCCAAAAACTCTCGCGAGGAATTGCCTATGGCATCGCCGCAATGGTTTCCATGGCGGGAGCAATAGTTCTCGCCAAACCCGTTCTGGAAAAAGCTCCTTTCTTCGCTGCGATGGAGATTCGCATGCTGGCCGGGATAACGACCGGGTTTCTTGGTTTGATTGTAGTCGGGAAATTTCGAATGTTCGCCAAACTTTCGACGTCTCCCAAATTTCCGCACCTGCGCGTGTGGATTGGCATTTGCCTACCCGCTTTTTTCGCTATGTGCCTGTGGATTCAAGGTTATCGACTTTTAGAGGCTTCCGTAGCATCAATACTCAACCAAACATCCACTTTTTTTATTCTTGGGTTAGCCTACTGGTTTCTTGGTGAAAAACTAAATTTCCCCAAAGTTCTAGGAGCCTTGATTTCTTTTGGTGGGGTTGCCATAGTTGTACTTTAAAAGCTTTTAGTCCGAAACTTGACATAAGGTATCGTCGTTTTCTAATGTATTAGGAATAGAGAATCTGTTGTATTCCCATCCCCCCCTACCCTAGCCCCCTAAAACCTATGAAAACCATCCTTTCCAACCCAAAAGCACAATCGAAAATAGACCTTTTTGAAAGTGCGGAAAACTGGCATTTACTTCAAAAAAATCACGACGCCGTTCAACAAGCATCACCCAAGACTATTCTGCTGGTAGACAGCTCTTTCAGAGGATCCGAACAACTTGTTGATACCCTTGAAAATATTGGCTTTACCTGCGAGGTGAGTCGCGACGGGAAACAGGCGCTTATGACTTCTCGATTAAAGGATTTCCCTCTCGTCGCGATCCGTCGTGGTTTGCCGGATGTGAGCGGCGAAGATCTCGTCGATCTGCTCAAGGTTCACAAATTGCCCGATGCCGAATTCATTTTTTTGTCAGACGAAACTGCAGAGACCGCCGCCTGCAAAGTAGAACAGGTCTTTTCAGATCATTCACATAAAGCTAGAAATCAAGAGTTTTACGGAGAAATCCTTGGAACTGCTGTATTTGAAGGCATCGTTCGGTTGCGGCGGAAAGATGAATCTACCGAATACGCAAACGAGAAAACGAATCGCCTGCACGCGGTTTTTCAAGAAGAAATAAAGAGGCTTTCTCGTAAAGATTCTGAAATTGTGAGGAATGAAGAAGCATTCAAGGATTATTTGGCCGACTTTCTTGAAAGAGAAGAATCAAGTTCTCCCGAAAGACTACTGGAACTATCGATACGAGCGATACAGGAGTTGAACCAAGAAGGTGTCTCGAAATCTGCTTGAAGTAACTCGCTTTCGCGTTCTGTGGATTGGTAAATCCTTGGATTATCTTTAGAGAAATTCAACAAGTTTTAAAGCTTTAAATAATACTGAGGTTTCCAAACATTGGCTGTAGAGAGACGAAAGAAAAAGTTGGCAAGGGGGGAAAAAGACGTTCCCATCGAGAAATCCCTTGTACCCATGGGGTGGGGATTTCGTTTCCGAAGGAAGGTGATGCTCTCCACCTTTGCCGCAGTCTGTTTTGGTATGGTTTTGGCCGCAGTAAGTTTCGTGACTGTGGATGTTTCGGCAACGCGCTCTCTCATTCGCGAAAATCTAAACTCGCGAGCCGAAAGCATGGCTCACAACCTAAAAACTGCGTTGCAATTTAATGACAAAACATCCGTATATGAGGATCTGAACAGACTTCGCGAGCAAACGAACATTATTCGCGCCGCGGTGTACAAGAGTCAAACAGCAGCAGGATCGAAGACCACAGAGCAAGAGTTCTTGGTTGGATACGAACGTGGCAAGAAATCGAATCGCTTCCCGAATATCGAAAAGGCAACAGCTGATTTCTGGGGCGATAAATCTACTTGGGTCGTTCGCCCGATATCGCAAAACAACATTGAGATCGGTGCCATTTTTCTGGAACGTACTTTAGCGGACGTAGATAATCGATTCAAAAGATATGCAGGTATGGCTTTCGGAGTAGCGGGGATAGGGGTTTTTGTAACTATGCTTGGAGCTCTTTGGTTTCAGAGTTCCCTCACTCGCCCCATCTTTGAATTGTCGTCCAAAGCCAATGAAGTCGCATTGAACAAAGACTTTTCCGTACGAGCCCGAAAGTTTTCGGAGGACGAACTCGGTGACCTTACGGATGTCTTCAACGATATGCTATCGACCGTCGATGAAGCAAACCGAATACTAAAAGAGTCGAACGAGGAAATGGAACAGCGCGTCGAAAGACGAACGGAGCAATTGACTCAGGCCAATCAGAACCTTGTAGAGGAGGCGAAAGAGCGGGCATTCGCCGAAGAGAAATTACTGGACGCCAACCGTCGACTCAACGTTCAGGAAAGGCTTGCGGCAGTAGGACAAGTTTCCGCTAACATAGCGCACGAAATCCGAAACCCGCTCAGCGCAATTCGGCAATCCGTCTACTTCCTTGATAAAATGGTCCACGACCGATATGAGAATGGGCGCCAACCCAAAGAGGAAAAAATTCGCAAACATCTTGATTTGATTGAAAGCGAGTTGGCTCATTCCGACAATGTGATTGACGGCTTACTTGGAATGAGCAGGGGAAAGAAGCTAAATATTATCAGTTTCGATTTGGTCGCTCTCGTAAAAGAGGTGGCGGATTATTGTCGCTTAAACGAAAACATCTCTTTCGTTAACAATTTCACCGAGTCCCAATTCTTTATTTTCGCCGACTCCACACTATTTCGACAAGTGTTCATTAACCTGTTTAGAAATGCCGAACAAGCCATGCCTAATGGTGGAACCATCACAATTTCGGGGATGAATTCCCCAAAGGGCGAAACGGTGATCTTGCTGAGCGATACAGGATGCGGTTTAGACGAATCCGAACAAACAAAGGTTTTTGATACCCTTCATACTACGAAAGCCGGCGGTGCGGGACTCGGATTAAATTTATGTAGAGATATCTTGCAGAGACATGATGGAACCATTTCAATGATAAACAATTATAAAAAACACTCTTGGCTTCGTCGCAACTGGACACAAGGTAATGGGGCAAGAATTTTAATTACGCTTCCACACCAAATTCATGACGGCAAAAACCTTAAAAACACCTAAAGCAACGGCAAACGCGGAGGAAAAAGAATTCTCTATTCTAATTGTGGATGACCACCCTGCCATGCGATCTACGATGTATGATATACTTGAGGATGAAGGTTTATCCCCAACGGTAGCCGCTAGTGGTGAAGAAGCCATTCGCCTATGCTTGGAGAATGAGTTCGACGTCGTCTTGATGGACGTACAGATGCCCGACATTACGGGAGTTGAAACCTTTCAAAAAATTAAGGAGGGAGCAAAAGCTAGGCTCCAGAATTCCTGTCCTATCCCCTATTCCAAATCGCAGAATTCGCCTGATAATCTTCCTCGTTTCATCTTCATGAGCGCATATTCCGTATCGGAGTTAAAGGAAGAGTGCTTCCGATTGGGGGCTATCGCCTTTCTCCAAAAACCCTTGGACATGAACGAAGTGATTCACTTGATCCGAGATCGAAGTAACCCTTCCGTCCTTCTTTTCATGAAAGATAAAAAGGACCGTGAGGCATCTGCAAAAGCACTTCGATCAGCCGAGTTTCGAGTAATTACTGCAGAAAGTTTGGACCAAGTGCTCATTAATGCCCGTCAAATCAGTCACCGTTTTGTTGTGATTGAAAGTGAGATGCCCGAGATGGATGAAGAGAAGATCAAGTCCATGCTCAGCCAAGTGAGTCCATTCTCCCAATTGGTGGAGACGGATTCTAATGGTCAACCTACTGTTCTTCTTGAAAAACTTTCTCGCTTGAGAGCGGACCCCGTACGTCGGGAAACAGCAACAAGCGGGTGGTGACTCGTTGGTCTGAATGTCGCAGTCTGCCTTTTTGAATCAGCTATTTTTTTTGATCTCGAAATTTCATAAGCGAACGGAGATCAAAACACACTGCAATTCATTCGGAGCTCGAAAGATAAGCTTTTAGGATTCTCCTAGGTTTTAGGTATTGAATGACATATCCAAAATTATAGAAATATAAACTGTGTTCATCTCACGCAACCGGCAAACAATCCGAGATGCAAGTAGTGTCTCGAAATGCGGAATCAAGGGTCTTGCCCATTCTCGATTAAAAGGAAAGTCCCGACCGGGACTGAATCGAAGAGCTCGATTGCATCTATGTTACTCAACTGGAGGCAACCGGAACTGGCCGGAGAACCAATGGCTTCCTCGTGGTTGGTCCCATGAATGTAAACGTAGCGTGAAAAAGTATCCTTGCTTCCCCCGGCGTTCACACCGTATTCCAATCCACGAAGTCGAAGAATTCGACTGGTGATTAAACTTCCCCCCTGCTCTTCCTTCGAATATTCATAATACCTTTTACCAGTAGGTTTCCGCCCTTTGAACACCATGCCCGACGCCACATTACTCCCGATCTTTTCGCAAATTTCGTGTAAGCCCCATGGGGTTCCAAAAGAGTTTTCCTCGCATGAGGGCGATCTCTTAGAACTTGACATGACGCACGCCTTCAATCTTGTCCCGTCCACGAATAAATATAGTTTCTGTTCGGGAATCGAGGCGACCAACCCAATATAAGGCTGATTGACCCCGAGGACCGCGCTCTTTTTTTGCAACCTTTCAAACAAGCTCGTTTCGTACATTGAAAAAATATAGATTAGGTATTGTCGGAGCCACCGGCGCCGTGGGTCAAGAAATCATTCGTTTACTTGAATTGCGAGAGTTTCCTGTTGCGGAGACACGCTTGCTCGCATCATCTCGCTCCGTGGGACGTGAGTACAAGGCTTGCGGGAATCTCGAAACCGTTCGCGAGACTACTCCCGAAGCCTTCAAGGGACTGGATTTCGCCATTTTCAGCGCAGGAGGTAGCATTTCCAAGGAATTCGCGGAAGACGCTCGCAAGCATGGTTGCGTTGTCATCGATAACAGCTCGGCGTTTCGTATGGAACCTTCTGTTCCACTGGTTATCCCTGAAATCAATCCGAGTTCAGTAGAAAAACACAAGGGAATAATCTCAAACCCCAATTGCTCTACAATCGTGGCCCTCATGGCGTTGTATCCCTTGCACAAGAGGTTTGGGCTAAAACATTTTTTTGCCTCCACCTACCAAGCTGTCTCAGGTGCAGGAGCGAGTGGAGTTACCGAACTGGAAAAACAATCTCGTACAGTGCTTGGCGGCGGCGAACAAGTGCCCCCTGAAGTATTTCCTCATCCCATCGCATTCAACCTGATCCCACACATCGATGAGTTTCGGGAAGATGGTTACACCAAGGAAGAACTGAAGATGCGAAACGAAAGTCGTAAAATCATGGATCATTCCGGGCTCAAGGTTTCTTGCACTTGCGTCAGGGTTCCCGTGATTCGGGCTCATGCCATGTCTCTTAACGCTGACTTCAAGCACCCGGTGAACGTTCCCGACGCCCACGCGGCAATCGAAGCTTTTAACGGTACGGAATTATGGGATCTACCCAATGCCTTAAGGTACCCAATGCCACTCGATTATGCAGAGAAAGAAGTCTGCGGCGTGGGAAGACTTCGATTGGATCAAGTCTTTGAAAATGGTTTGGCTCTGTGGGCAGTAGGTGATCAGTTATGGAAAGGCGCGGCACTAAACGCCGTTCAGATCGCAGAGCTTTTGATCCGGCAAAATCTTCTTCGCGTTCTCTAAAGGCTCTTCCGCTTTTGTAGCGGAAGAAAGTATAATCCAGACTGAACGTCGGGACATGCGCTAAGACTTCTCCCGGCAGTTCAAGTATATTCCGGCACTGAACTTGCTAAGGATCACAGTAACTTTCATTCAATTTAACAATGAATCCCATATTAGCATCCAGTTTAGTGTCATTCGGCAAGGACTTTATTCAGTCGGCTTTTCGTGGAAGCACCGAAGTAGTATCAGGTGAGTCCGAGGCTTTCGACGGTATGTTGTCCAATGCGGAAAAAGTAAAAGGATCATCCGAGTCTAGTCCGATTTTCGATCGTCTCGGCATAAAGAACGTCGAGGATGCCGGCGTAATCCGGAAACAGATAAAGACCGAATTATTTGCCGATCCTGCAGTTTCAGCTTTTATGGCGAATAATCCCGACTCCCAGTTTTACGCTAGGCGTACTCCGGAAGGCAATTTGGTGCTTAGAGCAACTAGCGGGCAGAGCCTGAAGCTTGCACCTGATACAAGTGGAGCCCAATTGCTCAGTGACTACCTTGATCTCTCCAATTTCCTCGGTCGTGACTCGTCTCCCGACCGGCCTGGAGAAATCTTACTGAAATCCTGACCTCCCTAGGTCTTCACAGGCGATGGTCTCTTCCAAAGAAATCGCCTCCGCAAAGTCGGGCGCTAGTTCGAAAAGACCGGTTTCCGACTTCTTGGTCATAGAAAGGATCAACCAGTGTCCCAAGCTCGCCTCTCTTAGAAGCATCAATCAGACGCTGAGTTCCCTGCTGAACTCAGAAGAAAGTTTTGTCGCCCAAATTGCAGAAGTCATTCGCTTGGACCCTTCTTTGACTACAAGGGTTCTGGATTTGGTTAATTCCATTTTCTTCGGCAGTCCCGATGAGCAGCAGGTAAAAGGTGTCGAGGAGGCGGCGCTTTTTCTCGGATTAAATCGGATTAGCGAGCTAATTATCGCTACACCGATCATTGAAGATATAGTGGACTTGGGAAAGTCCGCAAAAAGTTTGGATTGGGTTGATTTCTGGAAGCACAGCATCGGCACTGCCATACTTACGCGAGAAATTTTAGTTATAGCGGACTTTCCATGCAAGGACGAGAGCGATTACGTCGCTGGATTGCTTCATAACCTGGGGAAAATTATAATGGCCGTAACGTTTCCCGATGAGTTCAGCCGAATTTACGAGCGATCTTACAAGGATGCCAAGGAATTCTGCGATTCGGAACGCTCACTCCTAGGATGGGATCATGCAAAGATGGGGGCTTTTTACCTTTGGAATCACCATATCTCTCGCGAGATCGTCGAAACCGCTCAATGGCATAACGAACCGAATTCAGCTCCGCACCACCCCGAGCTTGCCGCGGCCGCGCAATTAGGGGATATACTAGTGCAGTCAGTTGGTATATCAGGTATCGAACGGAGCAAGCCCATGCCACGGGAAAACTGGACGGATGTGCCGGGCTGGGGTATTCTTTTCGGCGAAAAAAGCGAGAAGGAAACCCAAAATCTGATCGTCGAACTAGAGCAAACCCTCGAACGGGTCGGCAACACCTTAAAAGGTATAATCTAATCAATTTGGAATTTGCCTATTGAAAGGCCGCTTCGCTAGGGGCGAATCCATTGGTCGTCACGAGCTGCCAGAGCTACCTTCATTGCCCCAAGCGCCACGAAAGGCTTACTTTCACGAGCTGCCACAGTGACCAGAGGATTCTCATAGCCGTCCTCGAGCAGGAGCTTTTGCAATTCTTGGGAAAAGTTGCGGATTCTACTCCCCCCACCGGTTAGGATAATATTCTGCAACAGCGAAAATACGGACTGTGAAGAAGCAGTGGCTATGATTTTTCGAGTCGACTCCACTGTTTCTCTCAATAGCTCGTTGCAAGCTTCACCAACCGATTTGCCGATCTCGATTTTGCGGGGCTTTCCTTCCACGGGAACCTTCACCCGAGCCCCGGACTCAATTTCACCGACATAGGAGAATTCTTCCTTGAACTTCCGAATCATGGATAGCGGTAAATCAACCTCGGGGTATGCTTCTCGAATCGACTTGTCCAAGATAGCGTCGATCTCGTTACCTGCGAAAGGAATGCTTAACTGATCTTCGGGTTTTGGGAAATATCCTTGAACGATGCAAAAGTCAGTTGTACCGGCACCCACGTCGATAAAAAGCGAGTTTGCCACGGGATCTTGATAGTCGGGATCTTCCAAACGACTTTCATCTCGGTGACCAAGGGCTGCCAAAAAGGGTTCAGGTATAAAAAGCACCCCGTCGAATGCTCCCTTGGCCGCTTTTTTTAAATTATCTTTGGCCGATGAATCCGCGACTGCAGGCACCCCGATTACGACAAGAACTTCCGAACTGCCTTCAGGATCAATCTGCGACCGTATGTGCTTTAAGAAAAGATTAGCGGAATCAACGTCGCTGACTACCCCATCGGAGAGAGGATGGGCAAGACGAAGATGCAATTCGTTAGCCAATGCATCATCACCGAAAAGAGTGGAGTTGTTGCCCGGAAGGATTCCGGAGAGTATCCCCTCCTCCGCATAACCGACTACCGAGGGAATGATGGTTGCACCCGAGTCATCGGAATCAGGCTTGGGGAGTTTGTTGACGTAGCAGGAAAAAAGGGTCCCGAGATCGAGTCCGAGAGACATTTTCTTTTTACCTTTGGCAGTTTTGGAGGCTGAAGTGGTTTTAGACTTAGGCACGGTTTTTTCCTCAGTGGTTGGAGATATAACATCCATAATCATTTGTTGAGCCATTTTTCGCTAACTTTTGAAACATCGGAAAGTAAATAGGCATGCGAAACCGAAGTTCTTGGCAACGAAAACTTGAGGACGTGAATAACTTTTGCCTCTCTTTCATTCTTTTACTCTTCTTCGGCAAGCAATTCGTCGATCATTCCCTCGATGTCGTCGAAACGAATCCCTCGCGGAATTACAGGTGAGGTTTCAGCGATGGTCTCAGCTTCAGAATCGGTATCAGGTTCTTGCATCGGCTCCTTTTTGGGCTTTGCCGTTGGGACAGGCTCTGGTTCAGGCTCTTCCGCCGGTTCAGGTTCAGGTTTCGGCGCTTGCGGGAGTTCATTCTCCGCTACATCTTGAAACTCGGGTTCGGCAGGCTTGGTTTCAGACTCGGGAGTTACTTCGATCGAGGCGGGTTCGGGCGCGGGCTCCTCCTCTATCTCTATCTCTGGCTTGGAAGGTTTGGATTCTTCCGTAGTCGCCTCATCTTCAATTGGAAGCGATTCGGCCACTGGACCGGGGAGCGTGATCTGGCTTATGGATGGGAGGGCATCGATTCTCCGGGAGAAATTCGCGAGGGCTTCCTCAATTTTGTTAGATACTGCAACCAGTTCTGCCCTAGCTTTTTTTACTTCTCGGGATACGTGATCGGCGACTTTCGTCTCGAATCTCGCCGCAAAAAGGTCAAAGGCTACCGCCAATTCGTCGGCGCGCCCGGACTCATCGTCAAAAACCTCTTTGAGCTTGGCCTTCTTTTCGGGTGCTTCGAGAGAAGATGTTTTGGCCCAGCCCACCACTAGTCCCGGGATTTCATCCCTTAGCACAGCTATCGCGCCTTCCTCGTCACCTACTAAACGCCTGACGCAGGCTCTGCGAAATCCTGCCCTGAGGGCTTCCCATGGACTGGATGGCGAAGGTGGCATGAAGAAGAACTATACGAAATGAAAAAAGATTGCCCTACCCTCACCCACGGTCCGCGCCAATCCTTTTCCGCGGTTTCTTTCCCTTAGATGACAAGAGCCGACCCTTGAGCAGCTTTTATTTGCTCTGGGGAAATGGCCATTTCCTTGAGACAAAACATTTCCATATCCGCAGCCATGGGTGCATTGAAAGAGCTTGTCCCATCCTTCATGCCGAAAGACGATGAATGCAGGGCTTGCCTGTGCATAGGGAGTGCATCGGCTAAATCATTCGTCCAACCATTTTGGCAGAATTCCAGATATAGGTTTTCATCATCGCCATACAGCTTGTCCCCCACGAGGGGATGATCGATATGTTGAGCGTGAACACGAATCTGGTGCTTTCTGCCGGTTTGGGTCGTAACCCTCGTCAAGGTGTGGCCCTTGGAAGCGATTAGGGGAATAAAGCAAGTTTGGGCGAGTTTTGACTTCCGTGAGGGTTGAGTCACGCGCTGCTTTACGAAAACGGGACTGTCGGGATCGTTTCCTATATGAGTTTCCACTGTTTCAAGGTTTTTAAGCTCCCCGGTCAATATCGCTAAGTAACTTCGACCGGCTTCTCTTTTTTCGACGGCCATTTGCCAAGTTTTTCCCACCTCGGGGTTTTTACCGAGAAGGACGACGCCACTCGTTTCCCTGTCCAACCTTCCCGCCAAGTATAGTCTGTCTGCTCTCGTATGTTCTCGTCCCGCGCCGACCAAGCTGGACCAAGGACCGTTTTTCGAAGGATGGCAAACTAGCCAACCCGGTTTATTCACAACAAGTAAATCTTGATCTTCAAAGAGAATCCAATCAAGAAATTCCTCTGCCGATACAAGCGGTGATCGTTCTTCAATTCGAGACTTTTCATCCATAACACAAGCGAACAAATATCTGCCCTGTAAATTTCAAATATTTAAGATAAATTCCTTTTGTTCTTTCCTTGCAACAAATCCTTAAAGTATAAAAATTAAATTCATAGGATTTTTTTTACAAAAATTGGAAATTTTCTCAAAACCGTGCTTTATTAAGAAATATCGACAAACGGTTTATGCGTCTCATTTTAAGATCTTCACACGGATCAAATACCCTGTATCGGGAGTACAGAACTCTCCCCTTGGAAACTTCACTTCGGGTCCTCGCATGCCTTCATGTCAGGCTCGTTTAACCATAAATCCGAAAGAATACTAGATTGCTTATGAATCAAAATGTCATCCTATCCGGACTACACCTCGAACTCACCGATGCCTTGAAACGTATCGTTCACGAAAAAACCGAAAGGCTTTTTAAGCATGAGGACGCCATCATACGCGCCCGAGTCGAACTCGAGCACGCTTCCTGTTCGTCAACGAGAAGCAACGAATACGTAGCCAAGGGACACCTGGAACTCAAGGGCACTACCATTACTATTTCCTCAGCCAGTGACGATCTCTACAAATCGATCGACGATCTGGTCCACAAGCTCGACAGAGGCTTACGTCGCCGGTCCCGCCTCAACAAGGTGAAACGAAAGAAGAACACTATTTCCGACGATCGTTTTGCGGCATAAAAGGACTGGTTCTTATACTTTTCTCCTTTACGAAGGCTCCTCTGCGGAGGAGCCTTCTTTTTTTGGCAAACCCCCAATAAATCAAATTTAAGTCCACTAAATAGATTTTATGGAAGCACGCGTTTTGAAGATAATCCGGCGAGCACGTAACCTTTAGCCATTCTCTGGGGTATTAAGGGAAAAGGGCATTCTCTAAATTGTCCGAATCGTTTTACGTAAAACTCAATCCAAAGACTTCATCCAATGAAAATTCGCATCCTGTCCATTCTTTCTCTCATCACTTTTTCGGGAGGGCATTTGAGCGCCGGTCCACTAGAACTCGGAAAGGTTTCCGCTCAAGCGAACTGGATGGTTCACGTCGACTTTGAAAGTCTGCTAAAAACCGACGTTGGGCAATTTCTACTTGCCGAAATCAAGAAGCAGCCAAACGCCCGGCGCCAGTTGGCTGGAATCAAAGCCGCCTTTGGGGTCGACATTGATGGATTAGGAAACTTGACGGCTTACGGTCGTGGTGAAAATGAAAAAGGAATCGCGATCGCCTCGGGAGGTTTCAACGCAAAACAGCTCGAAGGGTTCATCGCTTTAAACGAAGAAATAGAAGCCTCGAATCATGCAGGAAAGACGATCTATTCTGAAAATGAAAAGGCTTTCGCCATTATTGGTGAAGATACCATTGTCGCCGGAACAGGTGCGGATTACGTCAAACACGGCATCGACGTCATGGACGGGAAGGAACCTTCGCGGGACACTGACAAAATACTCAACGAACTGGCCAAGGCCATACCCTATCCAGTCGCTCAAGGCATCGCCGACCTGAAAGGAATCATGAAATTCAATCCGCCGATGAAAGCACCGGAGGCCGCCATGCTTAAGAAGGCTAGCGCCATTGGTCTATCCGTCGGCGAAGTCGATGGAGAAGTGAGAGTCGCAGCCGTGATGAAGACTGCGGACGAGTCTACCGCCGGTCATCTTGAGAACGTTCTCCGAGGAGCCGCTAGTCTCATGACTCTCGGGTCCGACCTCGACCCTAAGGTTGCCGAACTTGCCTCCGCCATTAAAACACATGTTTCACGAGAAGGAAGCCACGTTCGAATTTATCTTGGCGTTTCCGCAGATTTGGTGAAAGAGGAAATGGCGAAGGAAATGGCGAAGAAAAAAGTTCAAGAAGGTAATGATAGCATCGACGCTGGCGAAAAATAATCTGCAAGTCTCTCTTAGCCCAGAATCTCCCGGAAAGCTCTCATCCGGTGTGTCCTCACCCAAGACCGACGAGGAACTTGCCCGAAAGGCAGTTGCGGGAAACCTAGACGCCTTCGAAGAACTTGTGCGCAGACGGCGCAGAGGGCTAGTTCGGTTCCTTGCCTCATTTTCCGAGAGTGCGACCGATGCCGAAGATCTTACTCAGGAAACATTCCTGCGAGCCTATCGAAACCTGTCTCGTTACGATTCCAGAAAACCTTTCCTTACTTGGCTATACGTCATCGCTCGTCGCTTGGCCATCAACTTCAAGAGAAATCGATTGCGGCGAGGGGAAAGCCCACTGCCCGAAGGAGAATCGGAGATTTCAGGGAAAGAAGGTGCGCCCTTTTCCGATTCCGACTCCTTATGGGTGAGTGCCTCGAAACTGCTGACTCCCGATGCCTTCATCGCTCTCCGGCTTCACTATGGGGAAAGCATGCCGGTGAAAGAGATCGCTGAAGTTCTTGGGAAAAGTACTACCGGAACAAAAGTACTACTCTTTCGAGCCCGTAGAAGGTTAGCCGGAAAAATGGATCCTCAAACCTATGAACCGATCAAACCGTAACATAAAGACAGCGCCATGATCGCCAAACTTCTCGCACTCTTTCAAAACCGTCCTGCCACTCGGAAGGAAGAACTTATCGTCGAAGCTCTTCGTCGCGAGACTCGCCTTGAGTATCACGGCGACTGGTACGTAAATGATGCCGAAGAAGGCGTTCAGGACATCATGCGATCCATTACCGCCAGTCAGGCTAAACCTTCCTCACTGAAGTCGCCCGCAACAATTTTATCCATGCCGACTTTCGGCGCTCTTGCCACGATGGCCATGGCGCTTTTG
>PCBO01000134.1 GCA_002730975.1 Opitutia bacterium | reverse complement strand
CGCTTCCGCTGCGGCGATGGCGATGTCGTGATGGACGTTATTGGGGGCAGCAATGCCAATTACGTCAATGTCGTCTCTGTCTATTAGTTTACGCCAATCTGTTTCTACGGACTCATATCCCCACTGATCAGCAAAATCTTGGGCTCGATCCTTGTTTCTTGCACAAACTGCCGCAAGCTGAGGTTCATGCTTTAAATCGAAGAAGTTGGAAACTTTCCGAAAGGCATTGGAGTGGGTGCGCCCCATGAATCCATACCCGATTAATCCGATGCGTAGTGGTTTTTTCTTAGCCATTGTGAGAGTAGAAATTAGAAAGAGATTATTTTCAATACGGGAAACCGAAACTGCGACGAGGTCATTGAAAACCTCGTCGCAGTGATCTAAATAATTTTAATCGTCGATCTTGACTATTTTGTAGCCGCCTTGACTTCTGAAATAGAGGAAGATGAAGAAGTAGATCACGGCCATAGTTCCGGGAATGAATGAGTCGGCTCGAAGAGTCCTTCTGTCACCTTCGATACTTGCTCCATGAATAGCAGTTTCTTCAGCGGAAAGAATCTTGGTTGCGTCTTCAGGTTTGCCAGGCGTGCCAAGAGTCAAAGCTTTGGCAGAAACCAAAGCCTGTTCAATTTCCTTCTGATCGGAAAAGTCCTTACGAGCCTTCTCTTTTTCTTCATCTGTCTTGCCTTCTAGGGCTTTTTCATCGAAATCCTTGGCTTTACCTTCTTCAAGAATGGATCTTGCTGTCGTGAGCTTTCCATTGATAGCTTGTAGTTGCTTGCCATCAAGCCCGGTGGATTCGGCGAAGAACAGAAAAGTACTATTGGTCTCGCTCTTGGCTGTCTGGTAGATAGTGGCGTTGGTTTCCGTGTCGCTGGCTTGTAGGGCCTCTCCGGAAAACCTGTCTTTGGCATAACCAAGACCGGGACCACCTACTATTCCGGCGGAGAGCATGCCTATGCCTCCCATGATGCTTATCGCAACCGCTCCGGTACGTGGATAGCGGTCGGAAGCAACCGCAAGCATTGTAGGCCAAAAGAAGGTCTTTCCAATACCGTAAATGGCAAGGGCAATTAAAGCACTCTGAAAGGTCGATATGTTGCTCGCCATGTTGAGACCAATACAGGCAAGAATAGAACTTGCCAGTAGAATTCCAATAGGAGAAAGACCGAGCTTTTTTTCGATGAAATCGGCGCAGAAACGAAGTGCGAACATCATCATTGATGTAAATACAAAGAGTATTTTTCCTTGCTCAGAGGTCAAAATATTTCCTGTGATATTTTGAATCCACCCGTCTGTTCCAAGCTCTACAGCACCAACTAGAGCATGGGTAATGAAAAGCACGAAGAGAAGAAATGAACCGACAGCCCATTTCATACTGACTCCCAAGCCGGCAAGAAGAACTCCTCCGATTATAGCAGCCCCCAAAATAGGCAGGTCGAAAGCCATTTGAAAATAGCCGCCGAGAAGAATGCAGATGGCGAGAAGACCAAGAGTCTGAGAGGAAACCTCAGTTTGTTGGCGAGTCACCATGCCGGCTACGACCAATAATACCACTCCCAAGCAGTAAGACGAAGCTAAGTCGAAACCGAGAGAACCATTGAAGAACTGGACCAATAGGTAGCAAACTACGAGGGCTCCGAGGACGCCCACGTCTTTGAACATTTCACCTATGCCAAGACCTTTTTCCGAGGCTTCTGATTTCGGGTACTTTTGACCGAAGAACATTATTCCGTATGCGAGAGTAGGAATTAGATAAAGAGCTAACTGTTCTTTCCAACCCCAACCCAGTTTGTCGTCTAAGTACCATCCGCACATTCCTCCCAAAACAAGACCGGCCGGCCAACTGGCATGGAGGATGTTTAAATAATGCGTACGTTTTTCCGGGAAAAGTCTGGCGACGAGAGGATTGGCCACTGCCTCGAGAACCCCATTTGCACCTGCAAAGATAAACATTGCCCAAAACAGGTATGTGTAAGCCATAGCCGGTGAGGTTTCAGCACCGGGCACGAAGGTTACGATGGCCGAAAGAACGTGAAGGACGAAGGCTACGAGGACCAATTTACCGTATCCAATCTTGTCCACAACGAAACCACCGATTATGATGCCGAAGCAGAACCCCGTAAAGCCAGCTCCACCGATAGCTCCTAGTTGAGCTCCGGTAAAGCCATACTCGGCTTGCCAGTTGTCAAAGATTCCGCCACGAATGGCAAAACCTACACCTGCAGCAAGAATGGCCATGAATCCGGCCCACAACAATCGCATTCTGTTATCTTCGTTCATAGTTATTTTGATGGTTTTCGCAGTTAATCTGCTTTTGACGAATTTTTCATCGGATTATTTACGATAGCGAGAACATCGCTGTCAGGAGATTCAAGATCATTGTTTGGGAAACTATTGCAAGCTTGAAAAAGAGGGAGGCTTAGCTCTGTCCAAAGCTTGTTTAGTTTCTTTTTTGGAGTTTTGCCCAAGAATCCCGAAGAGGTGCAGTCCGATTTAGAACAAGGTTTTCCGGAGAAGAATCCTCGGAATCGAGGCAAAAGTAACCGAGGCGCTCTAGCTGAAAGGACTCGCCCGACTCGGCCCGAGCGAGTTCCGGTTCCAATTTACAGTTGCTCAGAGTTAGCAGCGAATCGGGATTTAGGTTGGACGTGAAGTCCTCACCGTCTTCGGGGTTTTCCTTGGAAAAGAGACGGTCGTAGAGGCGAACCTCAGCATTTAAGGCATTTGGCGCGCTTACCCAGTGAAGGGTGCCTTTGACCTTTCGGCCATCGGGAGAATCGCCTCCCTTGGTCTCGGGGTCATAAGAACAACGCAGTTCGACGACTTCTCCATTTCCGTCCTTAACAACTTCGGTACATGTTATGTAGTAAGCGTAGCGCAAGCGCACCTCGCGCCCCGGCCCCAACCGAAAGAATTTTTTTGGCGGATCCTCCATGAAATCATCGCGTTCGATGTAAAGCTCTCGTGAAAAGGGAACTGTCCGAGAACCGGCTTCAGGATCCTCGGGGTTGTTTATGGCATCCAGTTTCTCGACCTGATCTTTAGGATAGTTCTCGATGACGACCTTGAGGGGTCTAAGCACTCCCATTCGTCGAAGGGCCTTCTTGTTCAAGTCGTTTCGCAAACAGTGTTCGAGGAGAGCCACGTCAATCATGTTGTCGCGTTTGGCCACGCCCACCTTTTCTGAAAAGTTGCGGATCGATTCGGGTGTGTAACCTCTGCGCCGCAAACCTTGAATGGTGGGCATTCTGGGGTCGCTCCAACCTGAGACATGTCCATCCTCGACCAATCGCAGCATCTTTCGTTTGCTCATCACGACGTAATTCAAGTTGAGTCTGGCAAATTCGATTTGTCGGGGGTGATGGATTCCGAGGTTTTCGCAAAACCAATTATAAAGCGGTCGATGATCCTCGAATTCGAGGGTGCAGAGAGAGTGGGTTATACCTTCGATGGAGTCGGATTGTCCGTGAGCGAAATCATAGGAAGGATAGATCTTCCATTTGTCGCCCGTTTTCGGATGATCTGCATGCACGATGCGGTAGATCACAGGATCTCGCATGTTCAGGTTGGGGGAAGACATATCAATTTTCACCCGCAGGGTCCGAGAACCATCTTCAAAGTCTCCGTCCCTCATTTTTGCAAAGAGCTCTAGGTTTTCTTCAACGGAACGTTCGCGAAAGCAGCATTTCACGCCGGGTTCGGTCAAAGTACCTCTTTTTTTCCTCATTTCTTCGGCGGAAAGGTCGCATACGTAAGCTTTCCCGGACTTGATCAATTGTATGGCCCATTCGTGGAGCTGGTCGAAATAGTCCGAGGCATGACAAAGTCGGTCTTCCCAATCGAATCCGAGCCAGCGAACGTCTTCCATGATGGCTTCCGCATATTCCGTCTTCTCTGCGACGGGGTTAGTGTCGTCAAGCCGCAGGTTGCATAAACCGCCGAATTCATCGGCAACGCCAAAATTCAGACAAATGCTTTTGGCATGCCCAAGGTGCAGATAACCGTTGGGCTCCGGTGGGAAGCGGGTGTGTACGCGCCCATCGTTTTTGCCTGCTTCGACTTCCTCGTGGACAATAGAACGAATGAAATCGAGGGGTGCTTCTTTCTGTGAATCCTGGAGTTCGGACATGCTTTAGGAATGTTAGGTTTTCAAATTAATCTATGCGATTTCCATACTTGGCTTGGTATTCTTTCTCCAAGGACTTCAGCCCCTTCTTGCTAAGCCCGTGACCTACTTCGGACAGCACGTCCAAGGCTTGCCTCAAGCGAGTGCGGGAAAGATCGGGTCCGAGAATCGCCATGGCATCAAAAAGCGGAAGAGAGACGCCGGAACCAGTTATTGCGACAAAAAACGTGGGCATAAGCTGTTTCAGCTTCAATTCCTCTATTTCGGCTATTCCGTTGAAGACGTTGCCTATTGGTTCGCCCTTCCATTCGCGAAGTTTCTCCAATTCCCATTCCGCTATCTTGATCAGTCTTGCGGCATCTGCCGGCTCCAATTTGCCCGAGATTGAATCCGCATCGACCTCCACCTTTTCGGCAAATAGGAATGAGGCAAGTGGACCGAAGTCGGAAAAGGTTTCCAGTCGGGGTAGGGCGAGCGGAAGGATTTTGCCTAGGAATTCATCGTTGAACTTCCATTCGCCTAGTCGAGCCAGAAGATCATTTGGTGTTAATTGCTCTCGAAGATAGCGACCGTTGAGCCACTTGAGCTTGGATACGTCGAAAATCGGCCCGCCCAAGCTGATGCGAGAGGTGTCGAAGGTTTCCGACATGTCCGTAATGGAGAAGATTTCCCGTTGGTCGGGTAGGGTATAGGCCATCATTCCAAGGTAGTTCACGACTGCTTCCGGCAAAAAGCCCGCGTCACGATAATGGAAGATACTCGTGGGGTTCTTCCTTTTGGAAAGCTTCGATTTGTCGGGATTGCGAAGGAGTGGAAGATGAATGAATTTTGGAGGCGTCCAGCCGAAGGCTTCGTACAAAAGAATGTGCTTGGGGCCACTATTGATCCATTCCTCGCCTCGAATGACATGGGTTATGTTCATCAGGTGATCATCGACTACATTGGCGAGATGATAGGTAGGGAATCCGTCCGATTTCCTAAGGACTTGATGATCCACCTGCGACCACGCTATTCGAATCTCATCGCGAAGCTCGTCATGAAAAATGCACTCTCCCTCAGTAGGGACATTGAGTCTTACTACATAGGGAGTTCCTTTGGAACTACGCTCCTCGGACTCTTCAGGGTCTAAAGAAAGGCAATGACCGTCGTAACGAGGGGTCTCTTTGTTTGCCATTTGCTCGGATCGAAGGGCGGAAAGGCGCTCGGATGAGCAAAAACAGCGGTAGGCACCTCCGCTCTCTAGCAGTTTCTGGACATGCTCCTCATAAATGTCCAGACGTTCGCTTTGCCTATACGGACCATGATCGCCACCGATGTCCGAACCTTCATCCCATTGCAGACCTAACCAAGCCAATGAATCGAGAATAGCTTTTTCAGATTCCTCGGTTGATCTAGCCCTGTCCGTGTCCTCGATGCGTAAAATGAACTGCCCGCCATGCTTGCGAGCGAAAACAAGATTAAACAGCGCCATGTAGGCTGTCCCTACGTGCGGGTCTCCCGTTGGGGATGGAGCCACTCGGGTACGGACTAAGGACTTCGCGGTATTTTCCACACTATCTAATTATGGATAGGTGGACAGAATGACGATAAAAAACGATTTACCGCGACCCTTGCATTTCCGACCCGATGAAGTAGGTTAGTCGAAATGAAGGTTCTAATAGTCGGTGCCAATGGAAAGGTGGGGACGTTGTTGAGCGGCAAATTGTGGGCCGCTCATGATTTCTCTCCCGTCGCGCTAATACGAGACGTACGCCAGCAAATGAAGTTTACCGCATTTGGGGTGCCTTCCGTAGTTGGCGACATCGAAAATGGCGTTTCGAAGTTCTTGCCGGGTATGGATGCAGTCGTCTTCACCGCTGGTTCGGGTGCCAACACGGGTCCTGACAAGACCATCGACGTCGACCAAAACGCGGCGATGCGACTTATCGACGATTGCGTAAAAGACGGAGTGCGGCGATTTGTTATGGTGAGCGCCATTGGCGCGGATCCGGAATCCGAATCCGATCGTATCCGTAATTACCTAAGGGCCAAGGGGATAGCCGACAACCACTTGCGGGCCAGTGGTTTGGACTATGTCATTTTGCAACCGGGCAGGTTGCAGGACGAAACCGGCACGGGACGCATTGAAGTGGCGGAGGACTTGGAACGGCACGAAACCATTGCCCGTGAGGATGTCGCGGACGCCATAATCGAATGCCTGCGAAATTACCTGACCATCGGCAAAACCATCCAGATGATATCAGGAGAATTGAAGATAAAGGATGCAATAGCTCAATTTGCCGGCGGAGGAGACCTTCCGCCTATCGCATAAGAATTTCCCTGAATCGTAGTAATTTGTCTTGAACGATTTCAAACGAGTCTGCATTATAAAACAACTTGTTCGTAAAATAATCATAGAAAAAAGGATTCCACATAATGAAAAAAATACTTGCTATAGGTTCTGCTCTTGCAATTTGCGTAGCCTTTTCTTTTGCCGCTAAAGAAGCAACTGGTCCGGTTAACAAAGAATGCCCAATTTCAGGCAAGGCTGTAAAAGCTGACCAAACCGTTGACGTAGGCGTTTGCTGTGGCAACTGTGCCAAGAAAGTCATCAAAGACCCCAAACTTGCTCTGAAGGCCAAAGGTGACTTCAAAAAATGCCCTATTTCCGGCAAACCTGCGAAAAAGACAGTCAAAGTCGGATTCTGCTGCGGCAATTGCAAGAAAAAGGCATCTTCTACCTGAAGAGTCTTTTCAAAAATTCATTTCACAATTTGAGATTTATCTCTTAAGGAGAGGCTCCCTAACTGGGGAGCCTCTTTTTTGTGCACTGAACATTACTTATTTCAGAAAATTCCAATATGCCAAAGCGTACAGACATCAAGACAATCTTAATCATCGGCTCAGGTCCCATAATTATAGGACAAGCCTGTGAGTTCGACTATAGTGGTGCCCAAGCTTGCAAAGCTCTTCGTGAAGAAGGCTACAGAGTCGCTTTGGTCAACAGCAATCCGGCCACTATCATGACGGACCCGGAATTTGCTGACGCCACTTACGTCGAGCCACTTACAGTAGAATCCGTCCGAAAGATCATAGAGAAGGAAAAACCCGATGCTCTTTTACCCACTCTCGGAGGTCAGACGGGGTTAAATCTTTCGCTCGAACTGTTCGAGGCGGGAATCCTTGAAGAGCATGGCGTGGAAATGATCGGCGCCAAGCCGAATGCGATCAAAAAAGGCGAGGATCGTGAACTTTTCAAACAAGCCATGATTAAAATCGGTCTCGACGTGGCAAAATCCATAGCCGTCAACTCACTAGAGGAAGCGCAAGCCGGCTTTCATGAAGTGGGTGACTTTCCGTTCATTATCCGACCTGCGTTTACTCTTGGTGGCACGGGTGGCGGAATTGCCTATAATCGAGAAGAATTTGATGAAATGGTCCGCAAGGGTCTGGATGCTTCTCCGGTTAATCAAATTTTGATCGAAGAGTGTTTGCTTGGCTGGAAGGAGTATGAAATGGAGGTCATGCGCGACTTCAAGGATCAGTGCGTCGTTATCTGCTCCATCGAAAACTTCGATCCCATGGGCGTCCACACCGGTGATTCGATTACCGTTGCTCCTGCGATGACCTTGTCCGACAAAGAATACCAGCTCATGCGAGACGCCTCTTTCGCTTGCATTCGAGAAATCGGGGTGGAAACGGGGGGCAGCAACATTCAGTTCTCCAACTGTCCGAAGACCGGCAGAATGGTCGTGATCGAAATGAATCCGAGAGTATCCAGAAGCTCGGCGCTCGCTTCAAAGGCCACTGGTTTCCCCATTGCCAGAATCGCCGCTAAACTCGCCGTGGGTTATTCATTGGACGAACTTCGCAACGACGTCACCCGAGAAACCCCGGCCAGCTTCGAACCATCCATCGACTACGTTGTCACTAAAGTGCCCCGCTTTACTTTCGAAAAGTTTCCCGAAACGGACTCCACGTTGACCTCCACTATGAAATCCGTAGGCGAGGCGATGTCGATCGGGCGAACCTTCAAGGAATCCTTCCAGAAGGCAATGCGGTCCTTGGAAATTGGTCTCAAGGGCTTCGAGTCGGGGAAACTGGCTGAAGTCGATCTAGACCCATCGGCACTCAGGTCGGGCCTTTCAAGGCCTTCGGCCGAGCGAACCCTTTATCTACACAAGGCATTCTCGGCGGGCATGAATGTGGAAGAGATTCATGCCGCTTCAAAAATCGATCCATGGTTCTTGGAACAATTACGCCTCATTCATGCAATGGAACGAGAGCTAAAAAGCAACTCTCTCGTAGCCATCGGCGCAACGGCTCTGCGTAAGGCGAAGGAATATGGTTTCTCGGACCGCCAATTGTCGGATTACTGGGGAGTCTCTTCGTCTGTAGTTCGTGAACATCGCATGAAGCATGGCATCGAAACTACCTTTCGCCTAGTCGATACCTGCGCAGCTGAATTCGAAGCCTTCACCCCCTACTTTTACTCTTCCTACGGTGATGAAAACGAGCTCGTCCGTTCCAATAAAAAGAAAGTGATGATTTTAGGAGGCGGACCTAACCGAATTGGCCAAGGCATCGAATTCGACTACTGTTGCGTGCACGCTTCCTTTGCGCTCCGTGAGGCCGGGATCGAAACCGTAATGGTCAATTCCAATCCCGAAACTGTTTCCACCGACTACGATGTTTCCGATCGTCTGTACTTCGAGCCTTTGACTCTCGAGGACGTTTTAGAAATTTACCGACAGGAAGAATGCGACGGAGCGATTGTCCAGTACGGTGGTCAGACCCCTCTCAATTTAGCTGAAGGACTGAAAGCTAGCGGTGTCCAGGTTATCGGAACTTCGCCTGAAAGCATTGACCTCGCCGAAGATCGTGAAAAATTCAAACGTATTCTAGACGAGATTGGCCTTCGGCAGCCCGTCAATGAAACAGCCCTCGAACCCGATGCCGCAAGAGCTGCCGCAAGTCGTATCGGCTATCCTGTCCTGTTGCGCCCATCTTTTGTACTCGGCGGGCGAGGCATGTTCATCGTCTACGACGAAAAGGAACTGGACAAAGTCTTGGCTGAGACTTTTGCCGTAGCCCCCGGCAAACCGGTCCTTCTCGACAAGTTTCTCGAAGACGCAATCGAGCTCGACGTCGATTGCATCTCCGACGGCGAAACTCATGTCGTGGGAGGCATGCTCCAACACATCGAGTTTGCAGGTGTTCACAGTGGGGATGCAGCTATGGTTTTACCTCCTCACGATCTTTCAGAGGAAATTACCGAAACCGTTCGGCAAGCTACTTATTCGTTGGCCAGCGCATTATCCGTAGTGGGTCTGATGAATGTACAATTTGCAATCAAGGATGACCAACTATATGTCTTGGAAGTGAATCCCCGAGCTTCTCGAACGGTCCCTTTCGTGAGCAAGGCGATTGGAGTTCCCTTGGCCAAGCTCGGAGCCCGAATTATGGCGGGATCAACTTTAAGAGAACTCGGTTTCACTAAAGAAATAATTCCTCGGCATTGGGCGATCAAGGAGTCCGTTTTCCCCTTCAATCGCTTCCCCGAATCTCCAATAGTATTGACGCCCGAAATGAGAAGTACAGGTGAAGTGATGGGGCAGGATGAGGATTTTGGGCTGGCCTTCGCCAAGACTCAAATGGCGGCCAAGCCCTCTCTCCCTCTTGAGGGGAATGCATTCATTAGCGTGAAGGATGCCGACAAAAAGCAAGCTCTAGTAATTGCAAAGGGACTGTCGGACCTTGGCTTTAAAATATATTCCACGGAGGGAACCGCTGCGTTCTTTCGTGATAACGGACTCGTTGCGGAACATATTCTTCGAATTAGCGAAGGGCGACCAAACGTTGCCGATTTCATTAAGAACGGAAAAATTCAACTTGTGATCAACACTCCACTTGGACTGATTCCTCGACGCGACGAAAACGGCATTCGGAGCGAAGCGGTCCTCTACAGCGTTCCAGTAATGACGACCTTAGGTTCCGCTTTTGCTGCGCTCGAAGGCATTCGATCACTGAAGGAAAAGGATTTCGGCGTAAAGTCCCTTCAGGAATACTCGAGCGCCATTAGTAGTTAGTTTTTCCATGGTATCCATCGTAGCGCTTTTACATGGCCCCGATCGTCCGGGCATAGTGGCGACGATAGCCGGATGGATACATGACAGGGGCGGTAACGTTCTCCATGCGGACCAGCACCTCGATCGTGAGGAGGATGTATTTTTTCAACGTGTCGAGTGGCATGCAGCAAAAGGCGAAGACCTCGATGCAGAATCTGATTTATTCGCCAAAATGGCCGAAAAAGAGCTTGGGATGAAGGTTCGTACTGCTCTCTCGAATGAACGTCCTCCAGTCGTCCTTTTCGTATCGAAGGCCGATCACTGTTTTCACGACCTCATTCTTCGTTGGAAAGCGGATGAGCTTCGCGGAGAAATAGTCGGCGTCGTGTCCAATCATCCCGAACTGGATCATGCCACACGGGCTTACGGACTTCCTTTTCACCATATTCCCTGCACGGAGGAAAACAAAGCCGAGGCGGAAGCCACTCAACTAAACTTCATTAGACAACAAGGCGTGGGACTAGTTGTGCTTGCACGTTACATGCAAGTTCTCAGCGAGAATTTTCTGAATCAAGTCGATTGCCCCGTTATCAATATTCATCACTCCTTTCTTCCTTCTTTTGCAGGAGCAAAACCTTATCACCAAGCTTATCGTCGAGGTGTTAAGATTATCGGCGCTACCGCACATTTCGTAACTCCGGAACTGGATGAAGGTCCTATCATTTGCCAAGACGTGAATCGAGTGAGCCATCGCAACGGCGTACGGGATTTAATCGCCAAAGGGCGTGACCTTGAAAAAATAGTATTGGCCACCGCCCTACGTCGACAGCTTGAAAACCGAATCCTCGTCTACAAAAACAAGACCGTGGTCTTCGATTGATGCGTTGAGGCCACTTCTCTGCTCATCTACACACATGAATATCTCGTTCACTCCAAGGATACATCCATTAAACCCGCCGTTGACTTCCCGAGCCTTTTAAAGAAAATACTCCAACTTTTAGTTTTAGCCCATGGACAAAGACAACGAAAACAAACCTCTTGAGGAAAACCAGTCGCCCGACGGTACGGATGGCGATGAAACAACCGCGGAAAACGCTGCAGAACGACTCTATGATGAACGCGAGTCTTGGAATAAGAGCAAAAACTCTCTCTTTCTTATTCTTGGGGCCATTGCAGTAGCCGTTGCGTTTACCTACTGGCACGAAGAATCCGTGATTGATGAGGAAAGTGAACAAAGTTCTAAATTTCTTGTTGCCGATATCAATGTCTCGCAGGCGGAAAAAAACTTTAAGAACTTCTCCGATGAATTTGCCGGCGAGTTGCTCGGTGGAGTTGCACTTTACAGATCTGCCGTCCTGAGCTACGAAGATGGACGTTTTAGTGAAGCTGCGGCGAACTTTGCCGAGGCTGCCAAGCAACTCGGTGAACTGCCTCCCCGTGGACGAGCATTGCTTGGACAGGGAGTATCGTTGATCAAGTCCGAAAAGATAGCAGAGGGACAAATTATTCTCGAGAAGCTTACAAGAGATTCACTCGCTCTTCCCGCCGACAGGTCCGAAGCCAATTATCTATTGGCGACCTTGGCGTTGAGAGAAGGTGACGACGAGGCTTTTGAAAAGCACAAACTCTCATTGAGTTCGGGAGAGGGCAATTCCACTCTCTTTAAGCTTTTGACACGTTATCAAAAAACCAAAGCTATTGTTGCTAACGCCGAATCTCTATCCAAGCGTAATATTGAACGCGGAGACAAATACCTAAAAGAGAACAAAATTCGAGAAGGAGTCGTGACCCTCGATAGCGGTTTGCAGTACGAAGTCTTGGTGGAAGGGAATGGTTCAATTCCAACTCGAAATGATGAAGTGAAAGTTCACTATCACGGAACGCTTGTCGATGGGGAAGTCTTCGATTCTTCCGTTGATCGTGGAGAACCCTCCACTTTCGGGGTAACAGGCGTAATCAAGGGCTGGACCGAAGCTCTTTTGCTGATGAAAGTCGGTTCCAAATGGAAACTTACCATTCCGACAGACCTTGCCTATGGAGAATCAGGTTCGGGTGCTATCGGGATCAACGAGGTTCTCGTCTTCGAAGTCGAACTCCTCGGCATCACTCCCAAGGAATTGCCCAAACCGGATGAAGCGATCAGCGATGCCAACGCATCGGATACACTTGACCTAAATACGACATCGGCGACCGATGCCAATGCCAGTGCTCCAATCTTTATCGAAGCCAACGGTTCGAAAAACTAGCCTTCTATCATTCTGAGGAACGCGAGTTCGTCCAAAACAGTCACCTTTAGCTTCTCGGCCTTAACCAGTTTGGATCCGGCTCCGGGGCCAGCCACGACATAGCTGGTCTTTTTGCTAACGCTTGAAGAGACGCGTCCGCCCAGAGACTCGATTTTTTCGCTAGCTTCTTCCCTTGTTAGCATTTCCAGGGTTCCCGTGAGGACAAAGGTTTGGCCGATCAATCGGGCGTCCTCATTCGAGGAGGTAAGGGTACACTCCAAGTTTAGTCCCTGACGTTTAAATCGCTCAATCCGATTACTGTTGGAATCATCCACAAAATAATTCCGAATGCTATCGGCCATTATGTCGCCCACGCCATCGATTGCCGTAAGATCTCCCTCGCTCGCCTTCGATAGGCCCTCTAGAGATCCTATCTCTCGAGCAAGATCCTTGGCTGCAGTAGCACCGACGTGCTTGATCCCCAAGCCGCAGACCAATCGCCAAAGCTCTTGCTTCTTACTTGCCTCAAGAGCTTCCAACAGGTTGTCGGCCGACTTTTCGGCAAATCCTTCGAGCTGAAGAAAATCGTCCCGGACGAGATCATAAAGGTCGGCGACGTCGCGCACCAGATCACGTTCCACCAACTGCTGAATGACAGCTTCACCCAGATTTTCTATATCCATGCAACTGCGAGAGGCATAGTACTGAATGCGACCCCGGATCTGGGCGGGGCAATCGCGACCGGGGCAACGCCAAGCTGCCTCGCCCTCCGCCCTCACTAGTTCTGTTTGGCACTCCGGGCATTTTGTCGGAAAGGAATAGGGTTCAGCGTCTGATCGACGTTTTTCCAGAATTGCCTTTACGACTTGCGGAATGATTTCTCCTGCTTTTTCGACGACGATCGTATCGCCGATCCGCAAATCCTTGCGAGCGAGTTCATCGGCATTGTGAAGAGTCGCTCGAGCAACGGTACTCCCGGCAACGACCACGGGCTTTAAATGGGCCACGGGGGTAACAGTTCCGGTTCGTCCGACTTGCGTTTGGATGTCTTCGAGAATCGTTTCTTGCTGCTCAGTCTCGAATTTGTAGGCAATGGCCCAACGAGGAGCCTTGGAAGTCGTGCCTGCCTCGACCTGCATGGCGAGTGAATCGAGCTTAATCACCGCACCGTCCGTCGGGTATTCGTATTTATGCCGAAGCAAATCGAGCTTCTCGATGGCAGACCACGCATTTTCTGCCGATTCAACCAACCAACGATTTTCGACCGTCGGCAAATTCCAGTCGAGTATGGCGTCGTGGAAATCGCTCTGTCTAGTAAACAAGCCCTTGGGCTGGCTGGCACCCAAACCATATAGAACAATGCCCAGATTACGATTGCGAGCTTCCTTTGGATCCAAAAGCTTGACTGTGCCGGCGGCCAAGTTACGGGGATTGGCATAAAGGTTTTCTTCGGCAGCCTCGCGATCCTTGTTAATGCGTACAAACTCTCTGTACGACATGAAGATCTCTCCCCGAATTTCAATGAGCTCAGGGATCGCTAAACTACCTTTGATTCTTTCGGGAAGTCCTTTGATGTGAAGAATGTTTTGGGTGACGACGTCCCCCTCCACTCCGTTTCCTCTAGTGACGGCTCGCACTAAAATCCCTTTTTCGTAAGTTAAGGAAATAGCCACGCCGTCAATTTTCGGTTCCACTACGTAAGAGAGTGACTCGAGGTCGAATAGTTTTCCTAGGCGCTGGTCAAACTGCAGAAACTCTTCTTTGGCATAAGTGTTGTCGAGGCTGAGCATTGGCACGATGTGCCGATAGCTCTCAAAGGCGGACAGGCGGTCGTCGCCGATAGTTTGGCTTGGAGACAAGTCATCGGCACCATTCCCAAAAGGCTTTTCGTTTGGGGGCTGCTGGTCAAAAAGGTCTAGTTGCGATTCATTTTTTTCAAGCTCGGAAAGCCGGTTCTTCAACCTGTCGTATGCTCTGTCGGAGATTTTAGGGTTGGCGTGGCGATAGTAAAGTTCGTCATGCCCACGGATTTGCTCGCGCAAGTCCTCAATCCCTTCTTCGCCTTCTTTTGCAGTCACTTTCAGTCGGGAAGGTAGTCTCAACGGGCACCGACTGCTTGTTCCATTCTGTCCAGCGCTTGCTCGAGAAGGGCTCGGGTACAACCTAGGTTGAGTCGAAGAAATCCGGGTGAACCGAAGTCCGCCCCGTCGGATAAGCCAACACCCGCCTCTTCGAAAAACTGTTGTGGGTTTTCAACAGCGAGTCCACGAGCATCAATCCAAAGCAAATAAGTTGCAGAAACGGGGAAAGGGGAAAGCCCCGGAATGCCTGCCAGTCGGGACAGCGCAAGGTCTCTGTTTGCCCTGAGGTAATGCAAGAGACGTTGGCGCCAAGGTTCTCCATGGCGATAGGCTGCTTCGGCCAAGGCGAACCCCATTGCGGGTGGGTCGGGCACTATCCCTGCACACGCCTTTTTGTATCTGCGCCGTAGTTCAGGATTGGAAATAATCGCAAAAGAACATCCAAAGCCAGGCAGGTTGAAAGTTTTGCTTGGAGCCATCAAGGTGATAGTCTTGTCGGCGATTTCAGGAGAAATTGCGGCTAAAGGCACATGCGTGGCTCCCTCATCAAGTAGAAGGTCACAGTGAATTTCATCCGAACAAACAGACAGATCATGACGGAGACAGAATTCCGCAAAGCGTTCCAACTCGGTACGAGTAAATTGCGTACCCACCGGATTGTGAGGGTGGCAAAAGAGGAAGGTCTTGGACTGAGGAGAAGTTGCAGACGCGAGGGCGCCGAAATCGATTGTGTGCCTGTCTCCTTCAAGAGTCATCGGGATGCCTATGAGGTTTTGTCCAAAATTCCCAGGAGCCGTTAGGAAGGGGGGGTAAACGGGTATGTTGGAGAGAACTTCATCGCCCTCTTTCCCCATTGCTCGAATGGCGATGTTGAAACCACAGACCATACCTGGAAGCCAAACCAACCAATTAGGTTGAATCCGCCAGTCGTGTAGCCTGTCCATTCGCTCGAGAATCAGTTCGGTCAAAGCAGGCGATGGCTTCCCGTAACCGAAGTGCCCAAAACGAGCGAGCTCTTTGGCGATTTCAATGACTTCCGGGGCAGCGCGATAATCCATATCAGCCACCCAAAGAGGCAAGATGTCACGTCCTTCGTACTTACCCCATTTGAGGCTGTTTCGACCTCGGTGGTCGGGAACCTCGTCAAAAAATGGATCGGCGGGGCTCAACGCCAAAGTCCAGACAGTCTACTGCCAAGAGTAGAGGTATTTAAGACCGATGAAGTTAAAGTCTTTCTCGGCGGGGCGTTGATAGTCGATCGATATTCCATGAATATCATTGATCCACCACGTGAATCCGACGTCCCATTTCCAATCATTGTCACCGAAATCGCTCCACATCCCGTAGAAACTTCCACCGAAGTACATGGAAAGATCATCTGTGAACAACATTTCCGAGCCCACCATTAGGCTCCAGTTAATGCCGTTGTCGTCCAGATGCATTTGAGCGCCATCTCTGAAGTAACCGAGACCAATGCCAAAGTAAGGACGAAACATACCATTTTGAAAGACATAGTCATCGTAATGCATTATGTAATCCAATGTTAGCCCCCAAGAAGTTTTGTCTCCAGCAATAGAATCCAGATCGTAGTTGCCGTATTCCAGCGCAAGTCGCCAATCGGCTGATTGCGTTGCGGGACTGTTGGCCATTATTGAAAGGACGTCACCACTGTCTTGCTGGCGTTGCTTGTCGCCATCCGCCATGGAATATCCAAATCCTAGATAGTACTCTCCAAGACGGGACTTTCCAGATAAGGAAGCTACCCAACATAGTGACAGGAAACAAAGAAAATGTCTAAGAAATACTTGATTCATATTGATGTGTACTAGAACAAGCTCGGATATTTATAGTCAACGAATAAATGGTAAGCCAATCATCTAAAGTAAGGGTTTGAGAATCATTGCAGCACTCTTGAAAAGGCGCGCCGCAACCTTTTTGCGGGCAAAAAAACCGAGTTGTGGGAAATTACCCACGTCCTCCCAATTCTCGTAAAACATGGGATTTGATGGCGGCACCGGTTCCATACCTTGCCTGAGACGAAAAGAGGAATAAATCCGAAAGGGCCAAGGATCGACTAGGGGTAAGCTTTCCGAAATACGATTAAGAATTCTGTTGAATGTTCGAATGACGGGAACTCCTTTCTGGATCGCAATCCGATAACTATTTTCAGGTGATGCAACCAACTGGATACTTTGACGAAGCTTTTTCGCGAATACCTTGTCCCTGACAATTAAACCGACTTCGGTATTGTAATCGACCGACCGAGGGTCAAAATTGAAGGAACCGACGTAAGCAACTTCTTCGTCGACCACCATTGATTTGGCATGCATTGACAAGAAAGGTGGGGTGCGGAGGTGGTCGTTTCGGCGATCGAGTCGGTAAATAGTTTTTCCCGATGCATCATGGCGGAACGGGAATGCCGGAAGGGATTTATCGATCTTGAATGGAATCCTACGGTAGTTCACGATTTCATCATTTGTCGGTCGCCGAGACAAAAGATTCTGGTAGGCCATCATATTGTGAATATCCGGAGGCATTGGCTTGAATTCCCACATCTCAAAGCCAAGTTCTTCTAAATAAAGACGCTTTTCCTTGTAATTGGCCGCATAGGTTGTCCAACTATCGGTAGCCGCTAGACTATTGGTAGATACGATGATTCTCAAATCTGGATTATTGGCTTTGATCTCACGAAAGAGAGCAATGGCTTTTTCGCTCAAGACTACGTAAGGGGATTGTATGACGATTTCTCTTTTGGCATTCGCCACTAACTCTGACAATTCTTGAGCGACACGGGCTTGTGATTCGAGGGATTGAACGGTTTTATCAGGAGAATCGAAAACCCACTTAATTTTCTCAACAAAGGCCATGGGCTTAATGAAGGTTTCGTGTATGTAATTGGCTTTACTTGATCTTTTCGAAAGTTCGCCAAAGAGGTGATTCAGCCGAAAGCTTTCCTTGGTAAGAAGCGATGGAAAGTCTTGGTCTTCAATCAGTTCTCGAATATCCTCTAAATCTTGGGAAAACACGGATAAACCCGATTGCCAATACTCGCCAAAGGAATTTAAGGCAGGTGCTGAATCCGGAGTAACGACCAATACGTCACGGTCCTTGTAGTTCAAACCGATGGCGCGATCGAAATAATGGTTCGCGTAGTTGCGACCTCCCGTAATTACAAGTTGATCGTCGACAATGAACAACTTATTGTGGTGTCGTGCGTTGAAGGCGTGAAAGTCGTAGGCTAAATCGGCAAGTTTTTCGATCGTGGATGGGTCCAGTTGGTTGAAAGTCGGGTTGTAGAACTTAATCCGTAAATTAGAATCGTAAGAGGCGAGGAAAGCGACCATCTTGGGATCCTGCTCGCCAAACATCTGGTCGATGAGTATTTCTACCTGAATCCCGCGTTGCTTAACTGCACGCAATAGTTCCCAAAGGAGGAAACGGCCAGTCTCATCCGTTTTCCAATTGAATGTCTGAATACGAACGCTTTTTTGGGAGGAGCGTATCAGGTTGATGCGGGCAGCAAGAGCTTCATCTCCATGATCCAAAAGCAAAACTTTCGCTTTTTTCTCGGTTTTTGTTTGCTCGATGACTTTTCGCCAGAGTTCATGCGTCCCCAATTGGTTGGGACTGGAAAAGTCGTCGAGAGACTTTTCCGAAGGCATGATTGCAATCTTACTCGTCCTGCAACTCGCTACGCAAAGTAATAAAAGTACAGCGAAGAGTAATCGGTTGCACCATTGGGAAAAAGTTTGAAAAGGGGATATGCTCAATTCGAGAAATGCTTTTGAAAGTAAGTATTTTTGCCGAACCATTACATTAACACAATGTTCTTATTTCGAACATATGTACTAAAATCAGCTACATACTAAGCAAGCTCTTCCAGTTAAGATTTTACCTTAACTGGAATTATCTAGCCTAAATCGTGGATGCCGCAGAACTGCGGCGAACATAAAGGAAGATGCCAAGATGAGTGATGCTGAAATCCACGCCACTCCCGAAAATCCTGCCTGTGACAAAACCCAGTAACCCAAGAAAGGAGCCAAAACACCCCTTACCCCGGTAAAAGCGACATGGGCTCCCATGTACTCGGTTTCGCGACCTTTGGGAGCTAGTTTCGTTACCCATAAACTCCACGCGATGGAAGAACCACCGGTACCAATTCCAGCTAATGTTGCTCCTATGCAAACTCCAATAAAGCTCTCGGCGTTGAAATAGACAAGTGCGGCAAAAAGCAAAAACACGTTCAACAATAGACGAAATCCGATGAAGTGAAGGTGATCGAACAATCCCCCCCAGAGGCGGGCACTCAAGATCCTCGCAATGGAAAAAACCACCACGGCAACTAAAGTCACTTCCTCGTTACTCATTTCCAAACCTCCTTCGCCGGCAAGATATTCAACACGTAGTGGCAAAGTCATTAGTACCCCAAAACCCATGACCATCCACCCACATAGCATCCGACCGAAGAGCTTGTCCTCCCATGCGATGGAGAATCCTGAGAAAAAAGACACCTGTCTTTTTTTAGGCAGCTCCAGTGGGAGGGAAGGAATGGGGAGTAGGGTCGCTGCTGAAGCAAGTGCCACCAAAGCCATTCCCGCAAAAATCCATGCATGATTTTCCGGATTGCGGTCAAGGTACACCCCAAAACCGTAGGAAATCGTCATACCGATAAGAGCGGATACGATAATATTCCAAGAAAGACGCCTTCCTCGCTCTTCAGGGGCATAGTTGAGACTGTAGACGTGAATCATCAAGCTTGGTAATTGAGCCACACAGAGTTGAGCCGCTACGAGAAAGAACGTAAAGCTGACCGCGCCTTCGGCAACGACAGCACCAGTTATGGAACCTGCGCACAAAACCATTAGGCACGCCCCGAAGGTCGTGGCATTCATACGAGACCGAGCGGCAACCCCCATTACCCAAGGAACAATCAACAAACCAGCCGAAACCGCACCCGACAGAAGGCTTTTCCAAGTTTCGGAAGACTCGAAGGCTCTTATGGCAACTAGTAAACCGAAAGTGGAAAAGCCTGTCTCCAGGACACCTGTCATGGTGCTCCGAAGCAAATCATACCGGAAGGTAAGTCGAGCCGCTCCATCATTTGGTTTTTCTTGTTCGTTCTCGTTCATTCGAAAGTTTAAATTCGAGAGTCTACATGGAATTTAATTAAAGAAAATACTCGATGCATTTGCAGAAGCAAAAAAACCGAGTTATGAAGGAAGCTGGCTTTAACCATTAGCCTATCCGTATCCTATAACGAAAACGTCGAGTCTCATAGTAGACGCCAACCTCGATGATTGCAGTTTTGTTTCACCTTACATTGACGCGAAGATCTTTTCTGGGCTCTCTTTCGGAAAAGCCGCCGCAGGTGCGAATCGGGTACGGAAAAGGAAACTTCCCCGTAACCATATCAACCGCAGTATAATTTTCGCGGGAACCGTGGAAAGCCGGAGTATGTGAAACTCTGACCGCGCTTCTTTTTTTACGATCGGGACTGTTCCCGCAATGGTAGGTGCCCTGAGCGCTTTCTCGAAATATTCGCTCCGGACTCTCGTGATCGTTTCTCGGGCTTATAACGCAACATGCTTGAACTGAAGCTGCCTACGATATCTTGATCAACACCGAATGGCTCCTACGAAAGCTTCTGCAAGTTGGAATTGATACAAGCCAAGAGAAAACATCAGCGACCGAACTTTTCTTCAAACTCCTTTTCCGCTGCTTCGTCGCCGATGAGTATAATCTCCCCGTCTTCTGAGAAGGTCTCGTTCGGGCTGGGGGTGATGACGGTTTCTGCCACATGTTTAATGGCAACAATACTGCAACCGGTCTTTTCGCGAATATTGGAATCCTTTACGGAGACACCGACGAGGGCGGGAGGAGTCTTCTGGCTGAATACGTCTAGACCTTCCGTGACCATGAGGATTTCGGCACGGTTGAGGAGGTTGAAAAAAGTGTTTGCGCCCATGTGGTCCTGCGACATGACGAAGTCGGCACCCGCACGGTGCAGAGGTTCCACGTTTCTGTGAAGGAAAGCTCGAGTGATGATTTGAATGTCCGGACGTAGCTTCCGGCAATATATAGTGAGATAGATATTGGTTTCGTCACTGTGACTTGTGATCAAGACGGCGGGAGCCTTGTTTATACCGGCTCGCTCGAGGACAGAGCGCTCAGCAGCGTCCCCAAGTATCGCATCCTTGACTTTACTTGCCTTCAACTCATCAGTCTCGACTACGCGATAAGGTACTTTCGTTTCTTCTAGGGCAGAAGCCGTTGCACGACCCACGCGACCTGCTCCGATGATGATGACCGGTGAGTTGTTGGTCTCGTAGTGGCAGAATTTTTCGTCATAACTCGAGTAGTTGCTTTCCGTTCCGGCAAGAAGGAGAACGGTATGATTTGTCAACACGGCATCAGGATCGGGGTTATCGAAGTGTCCACGTTCCCACATACCTACGACATTGACGCCGAAGTCCTCGCGAAGGTTGGTTTCCTTGAGTGACTGACCGACCAGGGGAGTTCCGTGAATGGTTGCTTCTGCGATAAGAACTTCGTCGAAAGAGCCGATGACATGGGTACGCGTATCGGTACAGGAAATACGACGGGCAAGGAATGTGCCCATTTGCTTGGCATTGTGAATCACGTGATCAGCCCCGGCAAGGGTCAGTACGTCTTCGGAGCCGGCACGGGCACAATGGGCGGCGACAGTAACGTCGGGGGCAGCGTCTTTGGCGCGAAAAGCGACGTTGACGTTGCGGATATCGTCGTCGGTCGCGACGACCATAGCAGCATTGTCGATAGAAGCTTTATTAAAAGTTTCGACTTCATCCAAACTACCGAGCATGACGGGCATCCCCATATCGTGAATCTCAAGAGCCTCATTCAGCTTTTCCACGATGATAACGAAGGGGTAGCCGAATTGCCGGAGCTTATCCATTAAGGCGTGGCTTACGGAATCATAGTGAGTCAAAATCACATGCTGTTTCTCGACTGGGTCAAACTTTCGAGGAACGCGAGCCCCGGTTTGATACTCCATGAAAGGCTTGTAAAGAAACTCCATGAAGAAAAACGGAAGGACGATGAATAGGTAGATGACGCCTGTAAACATAACTACCATCGAGAAAATTCGACCACCGTCTCCGACAAAGTGAATATCGCCGTAACCCAAGGTGGACATTGTGGTCAGCACCCAATAAAAGCATTCAACGAGATTTATCTCTCGGGTTTCTCCAATTACAAGCATTTCCGCCGACATCAAATGTCTGTAGACCGCCATGTAGACAGACACGAAGAAAAGCAGAATAAGGACGAACCAAAAAATGCGCGAGGCGTTGCGCGTTTTGTTGCGATGCTTAAAAACGCTTGGAATCGAATGAACGATGTGCTTCACAAAAGAAAGGTGTGATCAGAGAGAAGATATAATCATCTCTTAGTAGAAGGTCTAGTGGGTGCATTACAAGTACGGAATGATTTCATTTTTTATACATTTCGGATTGCTTGGAAGGGAAGGGCGCACCAACTTTTGCTTCAATGCAGCGCTTTTCCTCTTATTTACTAGTCTACTTGTTAATTTCATTCGGGCTTTCCGGCCATGAATCGCCTCTGCCTTTCGACCGGCTCACCTTTCACACACCCCCTGCACCCTTGGCGAAAGGAGCCGTCACGAATGACTGGCCTCGTTTCAACGGACCTAACGACAATGCAATCGCTGAGGAAAAGCCATTACTCAAGAAATGGTTGCCTGCAGGACCCACTCTCGTCTGGGAGGTAGAAAAAGGCGAAGGCTACTCCTCGCCGGGAATAAAGGGAGAACGGTTAGTCCTTTTTCACAGACTGAATGGAAAGGAAACGGTAGAGTGCCTTCACCCCGAGACCGGCAAGCGATACTGGAGTTACGAATACCCCGTAGAATACAGGGATCGCTACGGTTATTCAAACGGTCCTCGCACCAGCCCTGTCATTGATGGGGATCAGGTGTACCTACACGGAGTAACCGCTTGGTTAACATGCCTAAACCTCGAGACGGGCAAACTCATATGGAATCGAAACTTGGCCAAAGAATTCGCCGTTCCCGAATACTTCTTTGGAAAAGGATCAAACCCGATTATTGCAGGTGACAAATTGATTCTTAACATAGGCGGATCGGAAGATCGGTGCGTCGTTGCCTTTGACAAGAAGACAGGCAAACAGGCGTGGATCGCAAAAGATTCCTGGGGTGCCAGCTACTCTTCTCCCACTCTTGCAAAGATTCATGGCAAAGAGGTCTGTCTCGTTTTAACCGGAGGAGAAAGTCGTCCACCCAAAGGAGGGCTCTTGCTTCTTGATCCCAAAACAGGTGAGAAACTCGCTCGTTTCCCATGGCGTGCGGATAAATACGAATCTGCCAATGCTGTGCCACCAGTACCTGTTGGCAAAAACCGAGTATTCCTATCCGAATGCTATGAATTGGGCGGAGCACTAATCGAGTTCAACGAAAACTTCGTACCAAAGGTGCTATGGAAGAAAACCGACTTCAATATTCATTGGATGACCCCCATACTCTCCGACGGCTATCTTTATGGGGTAAGCGGCAGGCATCAGCAAGGAGCTGAAATGGTTTGCGTTGAAGTGGATACGGGCAAGGAGGCATGGAGAAAACGCATTGCCTGGGAGCAAGAGGTTCAGAATCGAAAACTTCGCCTTGAAGCCTTTCGCGCCTCGCTTCTTCTTGCAGACGGGCATTACCTGTGCCTTTCAGAGCTGGGGAGTCTCTTATGGCTTGATCTATCCCCAAAGGGTGGAGAAATTATTTCCTTCGCACAACTTTTCTTTGCTTCGGGCACATGGACTCTCCCTGTAGTGTCTCGGGGGCTTCTTTACGTTATGCAGAACGAAACCGATCGCATGTCCGATACCCCTACTCGCATCCTTTGCTACGATCTGCGCAAAAATTGAGGCGACAATGACTAAACCTCGCGACGAGCTGGTCGAGGTCTTGCCTCTGTCCGGTTTCGACCAATCTCTCACCTATGCCGTACCTCTTCCATTTTGCGGAAGATTGGCAATCGGTTCATTGGTTCGAATTCCTCTTGGCAGGAGGCAAGTGATGGGGATCGTCACAAGCCTCACCCCAAAGGTGAAACCGGAAGCGTCAAAGTTGAAGTTTCTGATAACACTTGCTCGAGAAGAACCCGTCCTTACTCCCGATCTCGTTTCTCTGGCTGGCTGGTTGGCCGACTATTACGCCGCCAAGCAAGAATCTGTTCTTGAAGCCATGATTCCCGCAGCTGTTCGTGATGGTGCCAAGGAAAAGACTCGTCGACTGATTGAAATTAATCGCGAAATCCTCGAGAAAGATGCAACCGCTCTCGTGTCTAGAGCTCCCAAGCAAGCTGAATTACTCTCATTTCTGAGAAAGCAACGTAATCCGGCTCCCCGTGAGGCTACGTTACAAGCGCTTGGGATTGGTGCGGGCGCCTGCGACGGACTTGTCGAGAAAGGGCTGATCTTGGAAAATCGAGAAAAGGTGAATCGCGTCGCCTATGACGATGATTTTGCTACAGGAGAAAAAGTTGCCCGTGAAGCTCCCAAGCTGACCGATGAGCAAACTACCGCCGCCGAGGAACTGCGAGCCTGCGTAAGATCCAAGAAATTTGCGGTGCGCCTGTTGCAAGGAATTACTGGCTCGGGTAAGACGGAGGTCTACTTTGCAGCTATGGAGGATGCCCTCCAATCCGGTGGATCCGTTCTGTTTCTACTCCCCGAAGTGGCCTTGGCTCCACAAACAGTGGCTCGAATACGCGGCCGGTTTTCAGAAGACGACACGGAGGTCGTAGTCTGGCACAGTCACCTTTCCGCCGGAGAACGTCTGGATGCTTGGAGTGCCGTCGCGTTAGGCCGAGCCCGTATCGTCGTAGGGGCTCGATCCGCTGTTTTCGCTCCCTTGCGAAACCTGCGCCTCGTGGTAGTCGACGAGGAGCACGAACCCGCCTACAAGCAAGAGGAAACCCCGCGTTATCACGGCAGGGACGTCGCGGTATATCGTTCCATGCTAGCCAACGCCACCTGCGTACTCGGATCCGCCACACCATCGCTAGAGTCTGTTCGAAACGTTCGGTCCGGCAAGTATGACAAGATCGAACTCACTCATCGCATAGATGGTCGAGAACTCCCTGCAGTGCACATCGTGGACATGCGTCGCGAAGCTCTTAGAAGAGATTCCAGTCTCGTACTATCACGACCACTCGTGGAAGCCCTGCGACAACGTTGCGCCGCCCGCGAACAAAGTATACTCTTTCTAAACCGTCGAGGCTTTAACACAACCATGCTCTGTCCTCAATGCGGGCATGTAGAGGAATGCAAACACTGCAGCATTTCCTTGACCTTCCATCGGACCGACAGCCGTCTCCGCTGCCATCTCTGCGGACACCAACGCAATGCCCCAAGAGTTTGCCCATCATGCCAATCCCCGGAAATCATTCGGAAGGGGCACGGCACGCAGCGAATCGAGGATATTGCCCGAGACATGCTTCCCAGTAATGCCGTCGTCGTTCGGATCGACGCCGACGTCATGACCCGCAAAAATCTCTTCCGTAAAATCCTCGCCGATTTTCGAAAAGGCAGAATCGACGTACTTGTAGGCACTCAGATGATAGCAAAGGGCTTGGACTTTCCAAATGTAACTCTGGTGGGGGTCGTGGACGCCGACCTACCTCTCCGCATGGAGGATTTTCGGGCATCTGAAAGAGCCTTTCAATTACTTGTTCAAGTGGCAGGCCGGGCAGGGAGGGGCGATCGCGCAGGAGAGGTCTTCGTTCAGTCTTTTGCTCCTCATGCCCCTAGCATTCAGTATGCTCGCAGATCTGACCTGGAAGGCTTTTTGGAAGATGAACTGGAACAGAGAAAGGAATTCTCTTATCCTCCGTACCGGCACTTGATCAGACACCTTTTTCGAGGTCGCAACGATGACAAAACCTTTTTTTTCGCCGAGCAGTGGGTGCGTCACATCCAAGGTAAACTTCCATCCGACGTCGAAACTCGCGGTCCTGCACCGGCTCCGATTGAAAAGATGAAAGGGCGCTACCGTTTCCATCTTTGGTACTTTACCGAGTCGGTCACTCGATTGGTTCCCATACTGACGAAACTCCGAGAAGAATTCCCGATGGACAAGGACATCATCGACGTTCTTGACGTCGATGCCGTTAGCCTCAGTTGATTGGCGCCATCCCAAGCCCCACTCACTTTGTTCTGTCCGGACGCCTACTTTAAGTGAGGGGCGTTTGCGTTGGTCCAGTTCTCGGCGGCAGTCTTGTCTATGCGGCGCCAGGCAGTCAGCGCCTGTCGAAGAGCCGTGTCCTGCTGTTTCTGGTCCACAATCGATCGAGCCCAATCCACGGCTCCCGCGGGGTCTCGTCCAGAAATACGAGATACGAATGCCCCGACCACAGGATCCATTTCGTTGGACCGGGGAAAATCGTTCAGCCATTGAGCCGTGGCCACAGGATCACGAACCGCCCAATAGTTCGTCAACTGGGTCATCGCATGTTGGCGGGTGCCTGTGTCTTTGATCTTGGCGCTCCAGTCAGCTGCAGCTTTCGCATCCTTTCCGACCCATTGCCCGAGAACGGTATTGATGATCCTGTTGCGCCCGTCTCCCGCTTCCATCGAATCGGACCATTCCGCCGCGCGCTCGGGGTCTTTTCTTGCAATTTGAGAACCGATTTGCCCCAAAAGAACCTCACGGAAATTTTGTTCGTCACGAGGAATTTGGTCGGCCCAAGCGATAGCTTCATCGACTCCAAGTTCAACGTATTTCTGGACGAGATGATTGGAAGCTTGCCAGCGAGCGTTACCATTCGGAAGTTCAAAAAACATAGCGGTCGCCGCCGCCAAGTCTTTTTCGGCCACGCCTTTAATTACTCCGGCAAGTAGGGGGTTGTCTCCGGTTTGGTTGTCATTGTTGTTCTTGGCCCACTCGAAAGCGGCTTGCGAATCAAGGGAAGCCCATTCAGCCAAAGCTTCCGCTACTGCAAAACGACGTTCGCTTTTGGCGTCTAATTTTTCATTCGCATAGGCGAGAGCTCCAATTGGATCGAAGGTTGCCCAGCTACGCATAAGCAGTTTCATCTCAAGGTGACGACCGTATCCGGTAGGCAAGGCCTCGAAGGCGGCAATAACCAACTTCGCATTTCCCGCATCCATGGCTCGTACTGCATCCAGGTACGCGCCCAGACGTTCCACCAATCCACTGGCCTTCATGGCTCTCCGCAAGTTGGGCGGCAAGACGATAGCATCTTCGGCTGGTCCCGAACTTTCTACTTCGGAAGAGATTGAGTTGACAGCTTCAATGGCATGCCTGAAAGGAGCGACGTTCGAAGAATTCATTGAGTCGCGATCTTCGGGCGCTTGTAAATCAGGTGCCGATTGTCCCTCGCTTAGCTGAACAGGCTCAGTATCCTTTTCTGAAAACCATGTACCTGCCCAGAAGGCTATAGCGGCGGTGCTAACCCAAATGGAAACAAATAGTATCGGGCTTTTCATGAAAAACGGAATCAAAGAAGAAAGTGAAAGCTTAGACATTACTCCTTCCCTGCCGTCTTTAACAAGCAAACAAGTTACGGAAGAACGGTCTGCGTGACGAATAAATGACCACTCAAGGCTATTGGCCCCTACGTGAAAAGTTACCCCGTGCTTAACATGTATTATGGATAATGTAGCACAGGCGAAGCCAAGGTCTCGCCATTGTAAACATAAGGAGGAAAGGAATTAACAGAAAGAAATAGGTACGTCACCTATTTCAATTAGGTCGGAGACTTACTCCACTAAACCTGTAGAGTAGTTGTAGAGATAGGCTCGCCCGTCCTTGCGCTTAAGGAAATAAAGCCATTCCGAGGTGCTTGCCCGGTACAGATAGCGATAACTGCCCGGATTTGTCCAGAGCCAGCCGTGATCCTTGCTCCAGAGCCATAGTCCGTCTACACCATCCGATTGGGCGTATAACCAACCGAGCTCGGCATGGTAGAGCCATTCATTCCCATAAGGGAGAAAAGCACCGAACCATGATGAAATGCGCCAGCCTGCTTCTGCTGCCTCCGTATTTTGCCACCAAGCTGAGGTGAACGAAGATTCGGGAACAACGAAACGCTTTGGAGAGCCAAAGTTTGTCCCTTGGGCATTTGTCGCATAGGCTCTGTAATAAAATTGCTTTCCGAAGTTGGGTATGACCGTACTAGCGGTAAATGTCTCGCCCGAGAGAGTTCCCTCCACGACAATCGATCCGGGAGAACTCAAGTCGGCGAACAAGGAATGCGAGAGAATAAAACCTAGCTCGGTTACTGCAGAACCGCCATCAGTCAAGAGAAGACCCTTTAGGGCAAACTTGCCGTCGGCCTCGATCTCAACGGGAAGGGTGCGAGCAATCGGCGAATACGAAGGGCTGGGGGCATAGGTCGAGTTGTCGTCGAAGAGGGTGTCGTTGTGATCGACGAAGGTGTCATTCCCATCGGGGTAATTATGTTGGTCGTCCACGAAAGTCTGGTTGTTGTCGGAGGGAGCACTGGTATTGGAATCCGCAAAGTTATCGTTGTTGTCGGAGCCGGGATAGGTCGAGTTGTAGTCGACAAAGGTGTCATTGTGATCGACGAAAGTGACATTCCCGTCGGGATAGTGATGGTGGTCGTCCACGAAAGTCTGGTTGTTGTCGGAGGGAGCACTGATGTTGGAATCCGCAAAGGTGGCGTTGTTATCGTCTCCGGGAAAGGTCGAGTTGTAGTCTACGAAACTGTCGTTGTGATCGAGTTCGGAGTGATTGTGATCGACGAAGGTGACATTCCCGTCGGGATAGTTGTGTTGGTCGTCCACGAAAGTCTGGTTGTTGTCGGAGGGAGCACTGGTGTTGGAATCCGCAAAGGTGGCGTTATTGTCGTCTCCGGGAAAGGTCGAGTTGTAGTCGACGAAACTGTCGTTGTGATCGACGAAGGTGTCATTTCCATCGGGGTAATTATGGTGTTCGTCCACGAAAGTCTGGTTGTTATCGGAGGGATCACTGGTATTGGCATCCGCAAAGGTATCGTTGTTGTCGCCTCCGGGAAAAGTCGAGTTGAAGTCGACGAAACTGTCGTTGTGATCGAGGAACGAGTGATTGTGATCGACGAAGGTGACATTCCCGTCGGGATAGTTGTGTTGGTCGTCCACGAAAGTCTGGTTGTTGTCGGAGGGAACACTGGTGTTCGCATCCGCAAAGGTGCCGTTGTTATCTTCTCCGGGAAAGGTCGAGTTGTAGTCGACGAAACTGTCGTTGTGATCGGGAACCGAGTGATTGTGATCGACGAAGGTGTCATTCCCGTCGGGATAGTTTTCGCTTTCTTCGATTAAATCGACCACGGTGATCGCGAGGTTCTTGGTGGCGTTGAACTCACCGTCGGTCGCTTGCACGGTCAACTCGTAGACGTTGTTCTCGTCCGCATCGCTCGGGTTCTCGAAGTCGGGCGGGGCGAGGAAGGTAAGTTCACCGGTGGCCACATTCAGTTGGAAGCGGCTTTGGTCGTCTCCGTAGGCTATAGAATAGAGGAGGGCATCGCCGTCGGGGTCGGTTCCGTTGAGTTCCAATACGAAAGTCGTGTTCTCGGCAACTGCGACGTCGGCGGGCGAAGTGATCGCCGGAGCGGCGTTCTCGTGTACGTCGACGACGGAGATCGCGAGGTTCTTGGTGGCATTGAACTCGCCGTCGGTCGCTTGCACGGTCAACTCGTAGACGTTGTTCTCGTCCGCATCGCTCGGGTTTTCGAAGTCGGGTGGGGCGAGGAAGGTAAGTTCTCCCGAGGTTGCGTTCAGGTCGAATCGGTGATGGTCGTCGCCGTAGACTATAGAGTAAACGAGGGCATCACCGTCGGGATCGGTTCCGTTGAGTTCCAATACGAAAGTCGTGTTCTCGGCAACTGCGACGTCGGTGGGCGAAGTGATCGCCGGAGCGGTGTTCTCGTGTACGTCGACGACGGTGATTGCGAGGTTTTTGGTAGCGTTGAACTCACCGTCGGTCGCTTGGACGGTCAACTCGTAGACGTTGTTCTCGTCCGCGTCGCTCGGGTTTTCGAAGTCGGGTGGGACAAGGAAGGTAAGTTCTCCCGAGGTTGCGTTCAGGTCGAAGCGTTGATGGTCGTCCCCGTAGGCTATGGAATAGACGAGGTAGTCGCCGTCGGGGTCCGTGCCGTTCACCTCCATCGCGAAGATTGTGTTCTCGGGAACCACTGCGGTTGCGGGGGAAGCTATCGCGGGTGGGTTGTTCTCATGAACGTCGGTTACATGAACGATTACGTTGACGGTGGCGTTGGCTTCTTCGGAGGAAGCCATAATGGTCAGGGAAAAGGTGTTGTTGCCCGCGGCGGAGGCGTTGGCCTCGTAGTCGGGGAGGTTGACGAAGCGAAATACTCCGGAGGTCGCGTTGAGGTCGAACTTGCCCGCGTCGGGTCCGGACTTGGAGTAAACCAAGGTTGCGTTCGCATCGGGATCGGTTGCGGTTACGACGAAGATTGCCGAGGCGTTGTTCTCGGCCGTAGTGAAGTTGGCGTCAGCTACCACAAATGAAGGACCCGGAACGAACGCCGACCAGTCGTAAGGCCAATTGGCATTCGTGGCAAAGGAGGCTTCAATAAAACCTTTGTTGGTGTCGGATAAAGAAAAAGTGTTGTGGAACGTGGCGGTCATGTTCGTGACGGCGGTCGTATCCCAATCGCCAATGTCCTGATTAAAGGCAGCGGCGTTCTTGAAAGTTTCGCGCATGTTCGTCGCGCTACTGACATTCCAGTCCCCGACGTCTTGATTGAAGAGTGTGGCGCCTCGAAAGGTTTCGCTCAAATCCGTAACCGAGGAAACTTCCCAATGTCCAACGTCTTGGTTGAAGGAGGTGGCGTCCTTGAATGTTCTGCTCAAGGTGTTCGCTCTGCTGACGTTCCAATCTCCGATGTCTTGGTCGAAGGCGACGGCTCCGGCGAAGAGGTAATTCAACTTGGTGCCAGAGGAGAGGTCCCAACGCCCGATGTCCTGATTGAAAGAGGTGGCGTCCCAAAACGTTCCGGCGAAGTTTTGGACGCGGGAGACATCCCAATCGCCAATGTCTTGATTGAAGGCGGTGGCACCGTGGAAGGTGGCTTGCAGGGAGGTGACGTTGCTGACGTTCCAATCCCCAATGTCTTGGTCGAACGAGGTGGCACCGTTGAAGGTTTCCCGAAGGTTAGAAACTGAGGAAACGTCCCAGTTGCCGATGTCCTGATTGAAGGCGGTGGCGTTTTGGAACGCATGAGACATGGAGGTTGCGTTGCCAACGTTCCAATCACCGATGTCTCGATTGAAGGAAGTGGCGTTGAAGAACATGTAGCCCATATTGGTGACTGAGGAGACATTCCAGTCGCCGATGTCTCGGTTGAAGGAGGAGGCTCCGTAGAACATGGACCCCATATTCGTGACGGAGGAAACGTCCCACCCGCTGATGTCCTCGTTGAAGGAAGGCTTGTTCTTGAATGCCGTTAACATGTTGGTGACGCCTGAGACGTTCCAGTCCTGTATTTGGCCGTAGGTGGCGGTAGCGTTGGCCTCATGTGAAAACCACAGGTTCACCGCGGCATCGAAATTAGCGTCGGTGACGGCGACGAGTTCGGGCGGGACCATCCCATATAGTTCCGCTACCTCGTCCCCGGATAGGGAGCGATTCCAGATGCGGAGGTCGTCGATCAGACCGTCGAAGAAGGTGTCCTCCCCGTTGCGACTACCGACGTGCATGACGTTGGCCGCGTCGCTGAGGAATGCTCCCGAGGCGTTTCCGCGGCTAGTCGTCATGTCCTGAGCGTCCAAATAGAGCGTGGATTCTGAGCCTTCCGAGCCGCCATCCCAAGTAAGGGTGAGCAATCGCCACTCGTTTGCGGCGAAGGTGTTGGCTTGCGCGCTCAGGTGGTTCGATCCGGCATAATCCCGGAACCAGCCAAACTGGTTTTGATCGATGCCAAAACGCCAATAGCCGGTGGAGGTGGAGCGCTTGGAGATGACATATCCGTAACCCCTACGCTTGACCCATGCGCTAAAGGTGAGCGGACGAACGTCGTTCAAGGTCGGGCCCTGGTCCAAGCGGACGGAATCGTTCACGCCGTCGAAGTTCAGGGCTCCCCCCAATCGGCCCGCGACCCAGATTGTGGAGTTCGCGTCGTATCCGAGGAGAGTACCGTTCAAATCGTTGCCGGAAGCGTCGGAGGCGTTGCCGTCGAAGGGATAGTAGGCGACGAGCTTGTAGTTCAGGCCGGGGAAGTCGGGGGTGCTTTCGTTGTCGTCTCCGTTGGAACCGGCGGAGTACTCCTCCCAGTCACCGAAACCGTCGCCGTCGTTGTCGCCGTGCCCCGAGATGTTGACGTTCACATTGGTCAGGTTGCCGTCGAGATGGACGGTGTTGAAGGAGTTTGTGCTATTGTTCCAATCGCCGTGGTGGGCGTAGGGTTCGCCGACCTGCCACTGGGCGTCGAGGTTGCCGTTGCCGTTGCCGTCCCGGAAGGCCTTTACGTCATAGGCTTTGCCTTTGGGAAGCTGCATGGAGTAGGGACCGGGGCCGTTGGGTAGGGTGAGCTCGCGTACCTTGGTACCGTTTTCGTCGAATGCCCAGACCACCACGGGACCCGGAACGGGGCCTTCGTAATGGATGGTTCCCGACAAGGTGGCGTTGGTCTCAACCAGTGGCGAAGGTGCCGATTGGAAAAGGGTTTCTATCTCAGAGAGTGAGAGTACACGATCCCACAGGCGGTAGTCGTCCAAGCTTCCCTTGAAGTAGGAGGTGTTGCCTGCGGGGCGGTTGCCGATGGTAAAGAGGTTGGAGGCGTCGGAGACCGGTGAGCCGCTTCCGTTTGCACGGGTAGGGTTGGCGACTTGGGCGCCGTTTACATACAAATGGGTGGCATGGTAGGAGGCATCGGCCGTTCCCGCTCCGTTCCAGGTAAAGGCGAGGTGGGTCCATTGGTCGAGAACGGGAGCGCCTCCTCCGGTGTAAGATGGATGGTTACCGGAAAACTGCCGAACCCAAGTAAGATTGTCATTGCCCGAGTTGAGGCGCCAGTAACCGGTGGTCGTGGAACGCTTGGCCAGAATGTAGCCGCCGTCGGGGTCGTTTTCCCGCAAAACCCAACCGGCGAAGGTCATGGGGTAGAGATCCTCGAGAGCGGTGGCACCAGGGAAGGAAACGTAGTCGTCGATGCCGTCGAAGCGGAGGGCTCCTCCGATCCTGCCGGGCACCCAGTGGGCGTTGGCGTTGGAGAAGAACCCGTTGAGGGTACCGTTTACCTCGTTGCCGGAGGCGTCGCTCAAGATCGAGCTGTTCGTTTCATCGAAGGTCCAGTGGGCGACGAGACCGAAATCCAAGCCGGGGGTTGAATTGGCGGCGTATGGATTGGAGCCTGCTTGTTCTTCGTGGAGGTCAAGGAAGCCGTCCTCGTCGGAATCGCGATCCACGAGAGGCATGTCGAAGTCGTTTCTGGTGGCGTTTACCTCGATGGGGGCGTGTGCATGGTGAGCCCAAGGGTCGCCGTTGTTTGGCCAACCGTCTCCGTTTGCGTCGCGGAAGGCTTTTAAGTCGTATTTCAGTCCGCTGAGGACCGGGAAGGAGTAAGCGCCGGGAGCGGGCATTTCCAGTTCTTTGAGGCGGGTTCCGTTCTCGTCGTTGAGCCAGACCCGGAAGGAGCCCGAATCTACAATTCCGGAGTAAGTGACCTGTCCTCCGAGATCTACGACGTCGAGACCTCCCTCGTAGACCCCGATGTCGGGCGCCGCATCCTGATTGCGAGGCAATCCATGGAGGTCTGTAGGTATGATACCTGCGGAAAGAGGGTTGCCGGCGTTGATGAGCGGAGAACCGTTCCGCAAACGATAATCGAATCGTTCGGGGTCGAAGAAGAATTCATCGGCGGAAGCGGTGTCGTTCACTTCCTTGACCATGGTGTGGTTGAAGTCGACATAGCTCGATCCATCCTTGTGGAGGTTTTTGGCTGTGGTGGCGTTGTTGTCCCAGATGATCGAGTTGGCCATGGAAACGATTGCTCCGCTTCCCAAGTAAAGACCGCCGCCAGTCGTTGCGTTGTTGTCGACGATGGTGGAATGAATGATGGATGCGTTGCTGTCCCAAGCTACAAAGGCGCCTCCCTTATTCGCCTGGTTTTTCACCATGAGGACGTTGTACAGAGCAGCGGAGCTTCCCATACTAAGTTTTATGGCGCCGCCCCATTCGGCGTAGTTGCCTATGAATATGCAGGAAAAGATGGCCGGTGAACCTCCGTTGTAGACACAGAGCCCGCCGCCGCCGCTGTTGGCTCCCCAGGATCGGTTGCCATGTAGGTTGAGATAACGAAGGGAGGGACTGCCATTGTCGGCGAGAATACCCGCTCCACGCTTACCCCATTCTCCCGGCCCGTTGGCGGCGCCATGCTGGATAGTGAAGTTAGACAAGACTGCCGTGCGATTGACTCCTGACGCCGTTATTACGTGATAGGCGTTGTCGTCGTGCCAATGTTGGTTTCCGACGTCACCGGTAAGCACGCTGGCCCATACGTTTTCTCCACTTCTGTCCTCCTTGGTCGACTCATTGCCCATGAATCCACCTATAATTTCCACTCGGTTCTTCAACTGGAAGGTGGAGGATCGATCGTTGGCGTTCTGCCCGGGCCCTTGGTCGGGACGATACATGCCGGCGGCCACCCAAATTTGGGTGCGGACGCTGCCGTTGGCCTCAACCAAGGCGGATTGCAAGTTTACGTAGGCGTTTACCCAAGAGGAGCCGTTGTCGGCACCGCTTGCGTTGTCGTCGACATAGATCAACTTGCCGACGGGGGGGAGGGAGAAAGCACTCAGCGGATTGCTGGACTCGGCGATTTCCTCCGCGTCGGAGTAGCCGTCGTTGTCGTCGTCGGGATCGACAGCGTCGCTGATTCCATCGCCGTCGGTATCCGCAAGAGGAACTTGGTCGCCCTGCCCATTGTTGTAGATGGCGCTGACGTCCTGATCGGTAAGGGGGACGTCGTAGAAGCGGACATCGTCCAGCTTGATGCCCGAGTGATTGCCTATATTCGGCGGATTGCCGGCATGGCCTGAATTATCCCTGGCTCCGAAGACCAATTGCGAACCGGTTGGAGTGACGGTTCCTGAACGATTTTCGAAACCGAGCAGGATGCCATCCACGTAGAATTTGCGTTTGCCGCCGCCCCAAGCCGCCACGAGGTGATGCCATTTGCCGTCGTTTATGTTCTTGGTGACGTACCATTCGTCGTTGCCGGGCCCCCTTAGAGTAAAGGAAAAGCGATCGGCCGTGGTCCCGTACCTTCGAACCTGCCAACCCTGGCCACCTTCTCCGCGCTTCGATATGAAGGGTTCCCATCCACCGTTGGGCCATCCCTTGCTCCAGAATGATACGGTGAACTGGCTGCCGCCGTCGAAGGTCGACTGGTTACGCTCGTCGCTCACTGTGACGAATTGGGCGCCATTGAGATTGATCGCATTGCCCGAGCCGAAGGGTGTGTCGGAACTGTAGATCGAGGGAGAGGAATGTACTCCGTGATGACTGTTCCCTGAAAAGTCGTTGGAGGTGTTGTTGTCGAAGGTCCACCAGCCGACCAATGCTTCTTTGCGGGTTACCGAGTATTCGTTCACGTCCGAAACTTGTATGGCGAAGGCTTTCTCGAGGCTGGCGTTTTGCTCGTTGGTTGCGCGGACGCGGATGTTGAGCGTGGCGTTGGCCTCGTAGTCGATAGCTGCAGCGGTTTTTAGGGTGCCGTTTTCGTCGAGGGTGAAGAGGTTATTGTGGATGGAGCCGTTTCCATCCGCGAGCACGAATACATGGGAGGGCGCCGGCAAGTCGTGAACTTGAAAGCTTGGCATGCCGACGTCCCCGTCGCCATCCACCCAGTAGGGCGCTGTGCCGCTACTCGAACCGGATGAGCCATTGGGGTCTTCGAGAATTGTCGCCCCTTGGAAGACGACTTTCCAGAAACCCCAGGCATTTCCTGAGTTGGCAATAAATTTAAGTTGCGTCGGTTTGGCCGAAGTGGTGAAGTTCTTGGTCTTTTCCTCCCCCTTTTCTGATGCTGAGAAGAAGGATTCGGATGAGGTCCAGGCCCCGTTTACGCGAAATGAGATCGAGACACCCCCGCTGGTTTCAGCTGTATCGGCATTGGAGGTATGGGCGGATACGGTGAAGGGAAAGAAGTTGGATACATTTGATTCGGTGGCGCTGAACTCGCCTACGACGGTACCGGCAGGGAGGTTCTCGGGCACAGAGGTACCGTTGAGGTCGATGGCAGTCGGTCCGTTGTTTGGAGGAGTCGGTCCCTTGAAACTAGGGTAACTATTATCCACTAAATTCCAAATACCGGTGGACCAACCGGCATCGGTAAAGGTCGCCGCCGTTTTCATCTCGGATGTGGTCTTACCGCCCGCCTCAGTCAGGTTGCCTGCCATGTCTGCCTGATTACTCGTCTCCTTATCCCAGAACGAGTGTTCTACCGTAACTCCATAATCCCTACCGAACAGCCCCCCCACGTTGGCGGCTG